>WFQV01000494.1 GCA_015486905.1 Melioribacteraceae bacterium
CTCCAAAATAACCGCTGCCGCACCTTTGTCGATTCTCCCCTTTTCTCTTCTTTTTTCCCTCGAAGGAACTGTCTGTATTATCCTTTCCCAGGCAATCGTGGAAGAATATCGCTCATCAAATAAAGTCACTTTGAGTTTAAGTGTATTTTCCAAAATAGTTTTGAATTTTTCCACCTCTTCCGAAATTAACGCTTTGCTCCCGTCTTCTTTTGAGGGATAACCGAGCACTATTTTTTTTACTTCCTTCTCTTTGACAATTTTTAATAACTCGGGAACTGCTTTGGAATTATTGGGAATAGTAACAAGAGGAATCGCAAACATATTCAAAGGGTCCGATACTGCTACTCCGATTCTTTTTTTACCATAATCAATTGCTAAAATTCTTTTTGAAGTCATAACGAGAAATTATATTGAGACAAGTTTCATCTGTTTATATTTTTATTCCTGAATATATGAGATTTCTCTCCCGCCAAGGCGGGATCGAAATGACAATTTACTTTTTCTGTCATATCGACCCCCGATTTATCGGGGGGAGATATCTCGTAGTTTATAATCATTCTCTTGTGTGTTTAAAAATCAATAATGTCTGTTTCATCTGTTTATTTCTCTACCAAGTTTTGTCACGATTTTTATCTTCCCCAAATGAGCAAAACCAAAAATCGCGCCAAAACACTTTTGTGTTTTCTCTCGTCCTAACCCCGAGCTGAAGCTCGGGGCTAATGAAATGTCGCTCATGTAGAGTTTTGTTAAAATTATTTTGTACGCTTTGTTTTTCGGTAATATGTAACAAGTCTTAACCTCAACCTCCAAACAAAAAATATCAGAACAATCAGCCATCCAACCATCCAATCATCCAGCCATCCAACCATGCAATCAATCTAATCCTCACGCATTCATCACCTGCCTACCGCCTACCTGCCGGTAGGCAGGGCAGGCAGGTTCATAAATAATATCATTTACTTGGGTGTCTTAAAATTAGTCATGTTTGTTTCCTTAAGGATTTATTGGTTAAATCTTTCAGCGTGAAATATTCCCGGCGATTTTTTTAATCTTTCTATTAAGCGATTAAGATGCTCCAAGTCCGAAACGTAAACGGTAACCGTCCCTTCGAAATAAGAATCGTGGGAACTGATGTTTACCGACTTAATATTTGTGTTCCTGTAATTTGTAATGCTGTTAGAAATTGACTGCAGAATACCGGGTTTGTCTTCACCTTTAATTTTAATTCCTGCAACAAAGAAAGAGCCTTCGGTTTTGGGCCACGAGACGGGAACAAGTCTGTCTTCATGATTTTCAGCAAGTGCAATTAAATTTTTGCAATTCCTTCTGTGAATTTTAATCCCTTCCCCAACTGTAATAAAACCGATTATGGGATCACCGGGGATAGGGTTGCAGCATTTGGCAAATTTGTAAATAATTCCCTTATGTTCACCCTCCACCAATATCCCGCCGGCATCTTGCCTGGCAATGCGTGCAAATTTGTCAAATTCAATTTCAACTTTATTTTCCTCCGGTTCAATTACTTCGGGATTCAGAATTTTATTTAAATCCACTTCACCTTGGGCAATGGCAATAAAAAATCTCTTTGCATTATCGAACTTCAATTTATTTGCTAATCTTTGAACGTCGTCCTGATTAAAAGAGAGTTTGAGTTTTTTAATTGTCTTTTCCCAAATTTCTTTCCCTTCTTTTGCCCTTTGCTCCTCGGCTTTGTTAATATATCTTCTAATGTTTGTTTTTGCTTTGTGGGTTTGAACAAACCTCAGCCAGCTCGGATTAGGGTGCTGGTTTTTCGAGGTTAAAATTTCCACTCTGTCACCGCTTTTAAGAGGAGTATTCAACGGTACGATTTTTCCGTTAACCTTTGCCCCAATGCAATGGTATCCCACCTTAGTGTGAATTTCGAAAGCAAAATCAACCGGTGTGGAATTAATCGGCAGGCGTCTCAAATCACCGGCAGGTGTAAAAACGTAAATCTCATCCTGGTAAAGATTCAATCTGAAACTTGCCAACAATTCCTGCGTGGCTTCGTCTTTGTTAGAACCTTCGAAAATTTCTCTAATCCAATTCACCCACTCTTCGATATCTCTGTCTTTGGTAAAGTTTTCTTCTTTGTAACGCCAATGTGCAGCAACACCTTTCTCGGCAATCTCGTGCATTTTCCTCGTTCTGATTTGCACTTCCACAAGTTTACCGTCGGGACCTACAACCGTAGTGTGCAAAGATTGGTAATTGTTTTTCTTGGGAATTGAAATATAATCTTTAAATCTGTCAGGAATAGGTTTGTAAAGCTCGTTAACTATCCCTAACACAAAGAAGCATTGGTGGGGATTGTCTTCCTCCAATATTATTCGTATTGCAAGCAAATCATAGATACCTTCGAAAGTTGTATTCCGCTTAATCATTTTACGGTAGATGCTGTAAAGGTGCTTCGGGCGACCGGTAATTTCGTATTTCAGTCCGTATTTGTTAAGGCTTTCAATTATCGGCTGTTTGAATCTGTTGATGTAAGCCTCCCGCTCTCTCCTTTTTTCTTTAATCTTTCTTGCCAAATCCTCGTAAGCCTGCCTGTTGAGATATTTAAAAGCCAAATCTTCCAGTTCCCATTTTACGCGTCCCAGACCAAATCGGTGAGCGAATGGTGCGTAAATTTCAAGCGTTTCTTTTGCAATTCGCCTTTGTTTTTCAATTGGCATTGCATCCAGAGTTCGCATATTGTGAAGCCTATCGGCAAATTTTACAAGCATTACGCGAACATCTTTAACCATCGAGAGAAGAAGTTTACGGTAATTTTCGGCTTGGTTAATATCCCGCCCGCGGAAAACTCCGCTAATTTTTGTAACACCATCTACTATTTCCGCTACCTCGGGAGAAAATTCCTTCTCAATAAAATCCAATGTGTAATCAGTATCTTCCACCACATCATGAAGCAATGCGGCTACAACCGAAATATCGTCGAGAGGTATTTCGCGAGCGACAATCATTGCAACTTCGAAAGGATGTGTAAAATAGGGCTCACCCGACACTCTGAAGTGATCCTTATGCGCTTCGGAACTTAATTGGAAGGCTTTTATAATTATCTCTTTGTCAACTTTGTAAAGATTTGCATCACAAGTTTCCAAGAGTTCTTCCAACATCTTTTTTGCTTTTACAGCCGGGACAGCCATTTTTACCTTGTTTTTATTCTATATTTAAACTATTTCTTTCTAAATGTCAATAAAATACTAATTTATTTTTAATTTTTTAACCATTCTTTCTTTTAGTTGTTCCACGCGGTCAAGGCGGTTTCCTAATTTTTCTTTCTCATATTCCGTGTAATTTAAACTAAGTATTTCCTCACAAATCTTTTTTGCTTCGGCATATTTTTTCAAGGCGGCATCATTCATTGCAATTTTGTGCAGAAGAATTGCCTCCCAATAATTAGATAAACAACCGTCGTGCTTTCGCGATTCAATGAGTTCGTTAAAATATTTATTCGCCTCGGTTTTGTCAATGCCGTTGTACGAATGTGCCAAAGCGTAAATAAAGTAACGGGAATAAGGGTATTTTTTAACTGCTTTTTGAGCAATTTCTTTCGCAAGTTCAAAATGCTTTTGATGAATGTAAATCCAGATTAAAGATTCCAAACCGAAGTGGTAAAGAATATTATTCTTCCTCAAACCCAATTTTAATAATCTCAGCCCTAACTGTCTTTCGTCCCGGACTAAAGGGAGCCAATGAACGGAGCGGGTTTTCTCGCTCAGCCAATATTTGTACGTGCCGATTGCCACTTGCGCCGCAGCGAATAACGAATCTTCTCTCAGGCACGATTCAAATTTTTCTAACGCTCTAAGACCGCTAAAGAAAGCCGAAAGATAATCTCCTTCCTTGTATTTAAAGTAAGCCAGCACCCCCTCCGTTAAACCGTTAAAGAAATAATTTTCAGCGTTGGGATTATTCTCCAACAGAGAATCCGAAATGACCGCTGCTTTTGACAAATCCGCTTCAATTTTCAAATCATTTAACGGAACGCCTTTATCTTCACTAACAGCCATCTCATTCAATACAGGTAAAATGTAAGTTACCGGGTAGCTGGGGAAGTGCCGCTTTAGTATTTTGCTGTAGTTATTTGCCTCCCAATTACTGTTAACAAGTAAGCTCCAAATGCTGCTTTGCACCAAATATTCCACATTACCGTTGTTAAGGTACTGAGCGTCACCTTGCTCGGCAAAAAGCAAAATCAAAAAACTAAAGAGTACCGTACGTCCTATCGCCCGCATCGCCTAATCCAGGTAAAATGTAACCGCGTTCGTTCAGTTCTCTGTCCAATGCCGCAATGTAAACAGGCACATCAGGGTGGTCTTTCCACAATTTTTCCACCCCTTCGGGTGCGGCAATTAAACCGGCAAATACCAAGTCGCTTGCTCCCTTAGCTTTCAGAAAATTAATTGCAGCCGAGGCGCTACCGCCTGTTGCAAGCATGGGGTCAAGAACAATCGTTTTTGAAATTTCCAATTCTTTTGGGGTTTTGTAATAATATTCGACCGGCTGTAAAGTTTCTTCATCCCGTGCAAGACCAATATGACCTACCTTTGCCGAGGGGACCATTTCAATGAACGAATTCACAAAACTTAGTCCGGCACGCAAAACCGGTACAAGTACTATTTGCTTTTTTAATTTGTAACCGACCGTTTTTTCAAGAGGTGTTTCAACCTCAATTTCTTTAAGTTCAAAGGTTTTGCTAATTTCAATTGCCAAAGCGTAAGCAATTCTTTTTAGCGCCAATCGGAATTGATATTCTTTGGTTTCTTTATTCCTCAAATAAGTAAGGTCCCGTTTTACGATGGGATTTTCAACGATATGTAAATTTTGCATTTTAATCTCCAAGTGCTTTTCTTCCTAAAATAGAAAGGATATTAACAAACGGTGCGTTAGGTGGCGTGTAATTGAAATTCACTTTTGCCAAATCTTCAACTTTTGCTTTCTTTAGAATCATTGCGGAAATCAAATCCGCCATGCCTGGTGCTTCGGCTCCTCCCAAGAAGGATGCACCCAAAATCAAACCGGTATCTTTTTCAAAAATCAGCTTACCGAAAATTTTTCTGCTCTGCGGCATTACGCCAATTAGATTCGGCGCTACGGTGGAAACCGTCGAATAACCGAATTCGAATCTTTTGGCTTCCCGAGAGGTTAAACCTGCCGATGCGTAAACGTCATTAAAAATTTTCACAGCCGAATTACGCACTACGGGTTCGACGAAAACGTTTCCACCGGCAGCATTTGCCCCCGCCGCGTGCCCGTATTCGTGCGCGTAAGTTGCCAAAGGAATGTATTCATATTTGCCCGTGATTCTGTTTTGCAATTCAACATTATCCCCGGCAGCGTAAATAAATTGGTTCGAGGTCCTTGCTTTTTTATCTATTCGCAAACCGCCGAATTTACCGATTTCCAATTTTGCCGAAACAGCCAAAGTATTATTAGGTACAACTCCCATTGAAACAAGCACCATATCGGTTTCTATTATTTCACTTCCAATTTTAACACCGGTAATTTTTTTGCTGCTTTCAATAAATTTCGGATTGGCAACGTCTCCAATAAATCTAACTTTCTCTTTCTGAAGCCCTTCCAAGACCAAATTTGAGATTTCTTCTTCCGCATTCGGGATAGGAAGCGGGGCTAAATCTATTATTGTTATTTCGTAACCCAATTTTTTAAATGATTCGGCGGTTTCAAGTCCGATGTAACTACCTCCGATAATCAAAATGTTTTTAACGGTTGCGGATTCCAAATAATTTTTAATTTTTAAGAAAGTATCCACCGACTTAAGTATGAACACATTCCCGTAATTGCCGGTTAAAGCCGGATGCATTCGCGCTTTTGAACCGGTGGTAAGAATCAGAGAATCGTAATCGTCAATGAATTCTTTATCTTCATTAAGATTTTTTACACGAATAAATTTTTCTTTCGGATTTATTTCGGTAACGAGATGCCTTAAAAAAACCTTCACACCCTTTTTATCGAAGAAACTTTTGTCGTCGAAGAAAACAACGTTCCGGTAATCTTCAATTTCGCCTGCCAAAACATAAGGAAGTTCGCAAGTACCTGTAGAAATAAAATTCCCCGATTCGTAAAGTACAACTTCTGCTTCGGGATTTACTCTTTTTGCTTTTGCTGCCGCTGCCGGGCCGGCTGCATTACCACCAACTACAATAATTTTATTAATTCTTTTCATATGTTTTTTTTAGCCGCTAATTACACGAATTTTCGCGAATGTTTTTAAACCTGTAATCAAGCTAACTTTCCTTTTATTTGTGCATTCCTTATTTCTACAATTAGAATCGCTATTTAAGTGATAGAGCTTACAAATTGCATCTTTCATTCCAACCATTTATCCAACTATGCATTCATCCAACCATCCAATCATACATTCATCATTCATAATTCATAACCTGCCTACCGGCAGGCAGGTTCATCATTCATAATTAATATCATTCCCTTAGGTGTCTTAAAATTAGTCATGTATATTTCATTTCTTTACTTCGTTTTAATCATTAAATAAATAATATTTAAATATAAATATTTAATCTCACAAAAACCTATTTGGCGATAAAGGTACAGGTTTAGAATCGGTGCCAAAAAAAATCAGAAAGGAGAAATAAGAAATAGATAAACGTAAGACGCGAGACGTTAGTCTCATTATTAGTTGAAAGTTGAAAATGGAAAGTAGTAAGTTTCAATGTACAATGGACAATTTTTCTGATTAGAAGTGTCTTTTAAAATTAACTTCGATACCTTCGGCATCGTTTTTTAATTTTCGTTATTTTTTTCTAATTACATTCGACCCCCGACACTTAACTCCGTCAAGGTCGGGGTCGCAGGGCTTATTTTTTACTGTTCCAAGAGAACCCCGAAGGGGTTCAAAGTCTGTAGAATAAAGAATCAACAAGAGGGAAAAGAACCCTGAAGGGGTTCAAGTTAATGTTCGCTAAATCGAAAATCTTGGATGTTTGGATGATCTGCCTTCGCTCGCATTCTGCGGGGTACATCGCGACAGGTCCACCTTCGTTAGCGATTTCACGAATTTTAGAGATGCATCCCGTTAACTTCGTGTTTTAACCCGAAGGCGTTACAAACCAAAACTCCAAAAAGTTTTGGCGTGATTTCCCTCGCCCTTGGCGGGACAGGCCCCGACGTTGGCTGGGCGGGTTCGCGCCTTTGGCGAGACAAGCAAAAATCTTTTGCCACCAAATTTAAACTTGTACCACGATAAATTGCAAGCACAAATTAGTTAACAGCGAACAGACAACAGCTTTCGTCACTCGCCACTTAAGGCTTACGACTCGTTAATCGCCAGACGCAAGAAGTAAGACGTAAGAAGTTCGAGTACTCGTCAATCGTATTTCATTTGTTATTCGTTTAGAGGTTTAGTTCGCCTTCGGCGGTTTAGAAGTTTAGAAACACTTAGAGTGAACAGAAAATTTTTAACCTGCCTGCCGGCAGGTAGGTTTTTAATTTTTAATTTTTAATTGAATAAGTTCGTGTCGTCCGTATTCTATTGTTCTCGTCATTCATTCGGTCTTCGTTTAGAGGTTTATTGGTTTAGGAGTTTAGGAAGAATAATCAGGCTTTGTCTGTTAGTAACTGACAACTGATTGCTGAAAAATTGCTCTTTGACAGCCAATCATCATCATCCCGTTGCCGGATTTTTCAATAAAAAACCGAATTAAAATTTAACTCTTTCCCATTACGGAATTTATTCTTAATTTTAAATATGATTAGAGTAATTTTATTAAACTTAATTTTCACAATCACGCTTGCGGCACAGAGCAAGGCTCCTATTGGCAAGATTGGTGATTTCAGCTCCGCCACATCAATTTCAATCAATAATACCGGCTTTATTTACGTAGCGGATGCAGGGAACAACGAAATATCTAAATACGACACACTCGGGAACCTAATTAAATCCGTAGGCGGCTACGGCTGGGGAATTGACCAATTCGATTCGCCTACCGATATTTTCACCAACACACTTAAAGTTTACGTAGCGGATAAAAACAACAACAGAATTTTACTTTACGACAAAGATTTAAATTACATTTCGGCGTTGAACAGCGAAGACGTTCACGACCCGGATTACACCTTTGCTTATCCCGTTTCTTGCGGTGTTTCGAATCAAGGGGATTTATTCATTTTGGACTCCGACAATGCAAGAATTTTAAAATTTGATTTAAACGGGAATTTCCTAAACGAAATAGGCGGTGCGGATGCAGGGAGTTTTGTACTGACCGAACCAACGGCTTTAACTATCGCCCCTTTTGGTGATTTATTTGTGGCAGAGAAAAACAAAGTTTTCGTTTTCGACCAATTCGGTAACGGATTACTAAAGTTTACTTTGAATGAGAAGATTACGAACCTAAATTTTTCAAACGGTTATTTAGCTTTAATAGTTCCGGAGAAAGTAAAAATTTATTCCTTCAATCAAATTCCGGAATTTGTAAAATCTTTTGACTTCAATCAAAAGGGAATTAAATTACGTGACGCATTTATTTTTAATAGTAAAATTTACATCTTAACCAATTCAAAAATTTTGCTTTTTCCTTTTAACACACAGTAAAATGGCTTTTAAATTCAGATTACTTATTTTTCTAATAGTTCTCCTTTGGTACTTAGGAATTTTCGGTGAATTTTTATCGTTAATTTGGAGCGGAGTTGCTTTCACACTTCCCTTTTTACAAATAATTTATTCGCATGTTTGCCACCAGGACCCTGCGAAAGTAATTTACTACGGAAACGCTCACACATTTGTCTGCGCCCGCTGTCTTGGAATTTACACGGGGATTTTAATTGTAACATTTTATTTTTTATTTAAGAAAAACATCATGAAATATCCGCGCTCCGTTTTGCTTGCAAGTTTCCTCCCGGTTATTTTGGATGTCCTTTTTGTCAAATTAGGTTTTTACAATTATTCAAAAATAATTGCTTCTATTAGCGGTTTTATTTTGGGTTCAATAGGAATTTATTATTTTTATGAAACTATTTCTACAAAATTAACAGAAGAGATAAATTGAAAAAAAACCTATCTGCATTTGTAGTGGGCTTCGGCGCCGGCGTAATTCAAGTTGTGCCGGTTGCTAAAAGTTTTTCTTGCTGCCTTATTTTACCCGTTGCCGCAGTGTTAGCATTAAGTTTGGATAGAAAAGCCTCCGGCGATTATTCACCGATAACATTTAACAGAGCCGCCGTAGTAAGCATATTAACAGGGCTGTGGGCGGCACTGTTCGGAACATTCTTTGATTTGTTTATTACGTTCGTAACACACAACAACGACATAGTGGGAGCTTACGGAGAATTGCAGAAATTAGTGTCGAGCTTCCCTTTCCAGGAAGCACTTAAACAGCAAGTCTCCGCATTACTAAATCAAGTTGTTGTTCAAATTAAAGATACAGGATTTTCCTGGCTTTATGCTTTTTCCGCTTTGATTAATAATTTAATCTTAGACATTCTCTTTGCTTTCATCGGCGGTGTGGTCGGAATGAGAATTTTAAACTCAAGAAGCACAAATTTTCCGAATAATAAAAATGATTAACGTTTTCATTTTCCTTCTTCATTTAATCTTTATCGGATTTATCTTTTACAAAAAGTACAAATCCGAAGGCACGGGTGATGCAGTAATAAACGTTGTTTTAATCCTTGTGATTTTTACAGTCGGATGGTCTCTCTTGGCTTTCGTTTTGAAATTTTTTGTGCCGGCGCAAGGTTTGGGAAAAGAATTTAACAGAGACACACTTACATTAACGCTATTAACAATCGGAGAGTTCTTTTTTTACAGGATTTATTACGCTCCTCTTTTTACTTCAAGCGGTAAGGAAAAACAATCGTAACCCATTGGACAATTTTCTTTTTACCGGAAGGGATGGGCTCAAAGCGCCACTGACGTAAAGAATTTATTGCCGCCATTTCCAATCTCGTATCTGCCTTAATCAAAGGGATAATATTTGAAACAGTGCCGTCGGGTAGAATACCGAACCTCAATTTCACGTCAATCTCTTTATGAACCCCTTGCGGGTAAGAGGGAAGTTCGTAACTGTAAATTTTTCTAATTCCTTTCCCGCCAAAGTCAATTTTAAATCCGTAATTCCCTTCGTTAGTATTTGTCTGTTTTTCTTCCTTCTTCTTTTTCTCTTTTTTCTTTTTAGCAGTTACATTGTTTGTGTTGTCAATATTTTTAACTTTCGGAAGTGTTACTTTTTCTTTCTTTGCCTTTGGCTTCTTGATTATTTTAGCTACGGAACCTTTCCCGAAAGTGCCGAAGCCCATTAGTACGTATTCCGATTCCTCCGTACCGACCGAAAAATTAATGAGGTAAAGAATAATAACAATAATCAAGTGTACGGCTATAGAAGAAAGGAAAGAAATATTTTTAATCTTTCTTAAAGTCATTAATACGTTTCTTTCTCGGTTTGGATTGTAAACTTATTTATTCCCACACCTTTAGCGGCATCTATTACTTGAATAACAAGGTTGATATCAACCGATTTATCCGCACGAATAATTAAGTTTTTCTCCTTTGCTTTTTTCATTATCGAAGAGAGTTTGGCAGGAAGAACATCGAGCGTTACTTTTTTAGCGCCGAGAAATATTTCGTGCTTGGCATTAAGTGTAACAACCAACCTCGAAGGGACTGCTTGCTCGTTATTTTTTGCACCCGGGAGTTTCACCTTGACACCCGTTTGAATTACAAACTGTGAGGTAAGTAGGAAGAATATTAACAACAGCAGTACAATATCCGTAAGGGAAGAAAAGTTAAAAACGCTCAGCGGCTTATTTTCCATTTCAAATTTCATATTTACGCCTGCTATTTTTCCGTTTCCATTTCTTCGTTTTCTTCTTCGATGATGTCCAATACATCGTTGGAAATGACTTCCATATCCAGCACTAATTTATTAACTCGTGCGACCAAATAATTGTAGAAAGCGTAAGCGACGATTCCAACGGCAAGCCCGAAGGCGGTAGTTAACAGAGCTTCCCATATTCCTCCCGCCAAATCGCTTGGATTTGCCGCACCTTGTAAATCTTCAATTTTCATAAAAGCGGAAATCATTCCCGTTACGGTTCCCAGGAACCCCAGCAAGGGAGCAACACCTGAAATAGTAGCCAGTACGGAGAGTCCCTTCTCTAATTTACTTACTTCCTGGCGGCCTGCATTTTCAACAACTTCTTTAACGCGCTCCCGCCCGAACTTAAGTTTCTTCAAACCTTTCTTAATAATATTTGCCGCCGGTGTGCGTTCCTGACGACAATAATTTATCGCCTCTTCAATATTTCTCGCCTTCAGAAGCCCGCGAATTTTTACCAAAAAGACCGGCACATTCTGCTGTGCACGGCGGATTACAATTAAACGTTCGATAATAATAGCAACTTCAATAATCGATGCAATCAGAATCAGCGGCATAATCCAGCCGCCTTTCATAAAAATATCCAGTCCGCTCATATATAATTCCTTTTACTTAATATTTTTATTTCTAAAAATTTTTGCCTGCTCCAAAGTTTTGAACCCTCCTATTCTAACCCTGAAAAAATTCCTTTTGTATCTTCGCACATAAGCCTTAACAATAAAAGCGTCCAATCCCTTCTTCCTCAATCTTTTGGTTTCCATTTCGGCAAGCAAAGAATTGCGCCACGAAGAAACTTGAACCATATATTCCTTGCCGTCGTAGTAAATATTTTTTGCAACACTTCTTTCCTTTTTGACTTTTTTGTAAAGCGATGACTTTAAATTCTTTTTTGTAGTCACTGGATTTTTAACAACTGTGCCCGGTTGATATTTACCGGCGGCTGTCTTTTTTTCGACAGTGCTTTTCTTAACCGGTTTGGCATTGTTTAACCGTGCAACTACTTTGGGTTTCTCGGTTTTTACTGTTTTCGTTGTGTCTATTATCACCTTCTCAGGTCCCTTTCCCCCGCCACCGGTGAAGAAAATCAAGTAGATTAAAATTAACAACACTACCGCACCGATGTAATAATATTTTTTCTTGCTCTTTGCCGTCTCCGGAATTTCCTCTTCTTCGCTTTGTGCTGTTTCCAAAGGCTTTTCCTCGTAACCGGAATTTTCAACTTCCGGCTCAAGGTTCTCATTCTCTTCAACAATTTTTTCAATTTCTTCTTCCGGGATTTCATCCTCCACGGCTTGACTAATCGATTCTTCCAATGCGCCGAAGGGGTCTTCCTCAATCTCTTCTTCAGCTACAGGCTGCTGAACTT
Source organism: Melioribacteraceae bacterium (assembly GCA_015486905.1). Lineage (GTDB taxonomy): Bacteria > Bacteroidota > Ignavibacteria > Ignavibacteriales > Melioribacteraceae > WFQV01. The sequence continues at coordinate 12,241 of WFQV01000494.1, forward strand.
CTTCCTTCTCGGGAGTTTTTTCAACTACGGATTTTTCTTCAATCACCTTTGGAGTTTCTGCCTTTTCTTCTTTAACTTCTTCTTCAATTTCCTTATTGCTTTCCTCTTCTATTAATTCCTTTTCCAAATCTTTGCTCCAAACATCTTCTCCTTCCAGAGGCTCTTCTTCTACTTTCGGTTCTTCAACAATTTCTTCTTCCTCTTTTTTCTCAATGCTTTCTTTTAATATTTTTTCTTCGTTCGTTTCATCTTTTAAATTCTCGTTACGACTAAAAACAGTTGAGAAGACGTCGAAGTTTTCCAATTGTTCTGCGGTGAGGAACAAATCGTGTACTTTCTTCGAAACAGGAGTTTCACTTTCCGCAGGAGTTTTCAACGGTGCAACGGGTTTGTCAACGCTTAGACTAAAAAGTTCCCCGACTTCGTTGTCGCTCTTGGCATTTTGGCCGGAGACAGGAATTTGAAGAAAAACTTTACCGTGTCTAAGTTCCTTCGAATCTCTTGTGGGTGCGAAAATTAAAAAATCGTTTGTGCCCGGTTGGCCCTTCCTTTCTTCCCGCGGTACGGGTTCGCGCTTTAATTGAAAAATCCCAAGCCGGGGTATTCGTATTGCCTGCCCCGTTTGCAAATTATCAATCAGAACTTTTTTGAAAGCTTCGAAAGCAAAACTTTCTTTCCCTTCCGAAACATTCAATATTTCGGCTAATTTTTTTACTAATTCTTTTTCTTCCATTTTATTAACTCGTTTTTTTAATCAAAAGTTAAAACCTATAGCGCAAACCGAAAACAGCATCGAATGTTTTTGACAAATAGCCGTCGTAAAAATAGTTTTTCCGATTTAGAATATTTTCCGCTTTGGCAATTAACTCGAGAGATTTTAAAAGTTTGTAGTTCAAATCTAATGAAAGATTTAAATAATTCTTAATTTTCTTTGTATTCCGAATGTTAGTGTAGTAATCCGAGAAATAATTCAAAGCAAACGAGGCGTTCAACTTGAACGGGAAATAATAAGAGTAAACGGATTCGACTTTAATTAAAGGATAATACGGAACTAAATGATCCACATCGTTACGAACATCGTTAACCTTTGCTTTGAGGAAGAAATTACCAAAACGTCCGGAGCGGAAAAGGGTTTCGAGGAAAGCTCCTTTAAAATCAGCTCGCGGTGAAAGGTTAATTCTAAACTTTCCGTTAGCATCGGAATTCTCGAAGTACGGCAGATTTCTGGCGCTTTGCATTTCCAAGCCGGCGGAAATTTCCAACATTCTTTCGTATTCGAATTTGAAAGCAAGTTTAACCACAGAGTAATAATCCAAAAATCTTCCTTGTAAATCCAAGTGATTTACGTACCGGTTCTCATTAAAGAAATCGGCAAATGTTTTGTAAGAGGCATAGGGGGAGTATTCACCGAACATGTAAATGCCCTTATCCAATATCAATTGAAACGATGCCGAAGGGACAATCTGAATGTTCGTGTCCAGCTTAGCGTAAGAAATACCGAACTTGGCATTAAACGAATTAAACGGTGAAAGAAGCACCGAAACTTTGCCGTAAAGAAAATCGCTTTGCCGAAAACTTTGCTTTGTGGTTTTAAACTCGTCTCTTAAATATTTGTAATCTAAACGTAAACCTGCGTTCGAAAATTTGTACTGCAGAAACCCGTCAGAGCAATAGTTGTAATCTTTCAGTCCTATTTCTTTGAGTTCAAACAATTTCGTAAAGAAGTTCAGATTGTAATTAAAATATTTTTTAATCGAATATTGCAGCCGTACCCTTGCAACCATATCATCGGACTTTCTCAGGAAAGAAGGACTGTTCGAGCCGAAGAGGTAAAAAGAATTTCGCATTCCGCTAAGGAAGGAGGCAATCTTCATTCCGGGCATAAACGGAGATTTTTTACTCAAGTAGAAAGTCAATCCTGCTTCTCCACCCGACTCGTTGTAGTTTGAATATTTGACGTAATCGTTTACATTAAAGCCCCAAAGTTTACCGTGAATAAGAAGGTGTTTAACGTTTTTGTCAATTGTAAAAATGCCGTCGGGCAATGTGTGCAGCCCGCCGCTTATTTGCAGTACCCCGCCGAAATATTTTCCTTTCTTAACTGCCGGTCCGGTTAAATTGAAAGAATAATTAAACTTTCTCAGCGTTAAATTATCGGGAGCGTAAGCAGGTAAGAAAAATTCTTGGTCAAGAACCGGAATGAGTTTAGGCCTTTTCTTTCTCATTACCGGGATATTAACTTGCTGGGAGCCGGTAATAACGAACTCCGGAATCTCCACACCTTCGTTGCCTTGGTTTTGCGCACAAAGCAAAGCAGGTAAAAGAAGAATTAATATTAAAATTTTATTTCTCATAATTTTCTTAATTTTTCCTTTGCTTCTTTTCCATAATCATCTTTCGGATGATGTTTGATAACCGAGCGGTACATATCTCGCGCATTTATCTTATCGTGCAGAGCCGCGTAGCAATCGCCTAATTTCAACAGAGATTTCGTGAACCATTCGTCGTAGCGGGAAAACACCGAACGCACACGGACAAAAGCGGAGATAGCATCAATAATTTTACCTTGTTCAAATAACGCAAGACCGTAATAATACTGCCCTTCGGCACCGATGTCATCTTCTCTACGTGTGCCAACATCAATAAATAAATCCTCCGCATTTTTAAATGCTTTCCTCTGCAATTCCAAGATGCCCAATTCAATTTTTGCCTTGTCGGAAAAAATGGTACGGTTGTAATAAACAATTAATTTGTTAAAAGTTTTGTAAGCCTCTTGAATTTGATTCAAACTTAAGAGCACTTTACCTTTATTAAAAATCACTTCCTCTATTCCCTTAGCATCCGGCATCTTTTGCAATACTTTGTTGTAAACCTCAAGCGCCTGTTGGGGACGGTTAGTATTCTTGTAAATATTCCCGGTTTCAATTACCGCAGCAACAGCCACATCGGATTTGTAATAATCGTCAAGAATTATTTTAAAATTGTAAATAGCATCATCGTACTGCCCTAATATCTGCGAACATTTGCCAATCCAATAATATGCTTTGGGTACCAAAGAACTTTTCGGATAAGTGGCAATAAATTCCTTGTACCCCACGCGTGCTTTCTCATATTCACCAATGCTAAAATAAATATCTCCTTTTTTGAAAAGGATATCGGGGCTAAATTTCAGCGTGGGATTTGATTCCACAAAATTGTTTATCAGGCTTATTGCCTCTTCCGGCATTCCTTTTGCGATGTAGCAATATTGAATTCCGTCCACGGCATCGAAAACATATTTGCTTTTGGGGTAATCTTCCAACACACTCTTGTAAAAAGAAATGGCTTCGTCGTACTGCCCCAAATTGTAGTAGGAATCACCTATTGAATAATACGCCACCGGCACGGCTTTTGAGTTACCGTACTTGCTCGGGATTACCAAATACTCGTTAATCGCTTTTTGAAAATTTGATTCTTGGAAATAAATCCATCCGACCAAATATTGTGCGTTCGGTGCGTACTTTGACTTGGGATAAAGTATTTGTAAATTTTTAAATTCCTTAATTGCCCTTATTTTATTGCCAGAACGGTACAAAGACATCGCAAATTGGTAATATTCAAATGGGTTAAAAGCGTGGTAACTTTCTTTCCTTAAAATTTTCAGATAGGTATTGACCGCAAGGTTAAATTCCTTTAATCCGAAATAGCTGTCAGCAAGGCGGAACAAAGCATCCGTGCGGTAGGGAGCTTTCGAATAGCGCGAAACGTAATCTTTAAAATAATAAGCCGCATTGGCAAAGTCCTTCAAATTAAAATAAGAATACGCTCTTCCGTAAGCGGCGGGAATTCCCACCTCGTAAGCCACAGGCGCAATTTTATTGTAATGCTCTTTTGCTTTTTTAAACTTACCAAGTGCAAAATAAGATTCAGCCAAATAAAACTCGGCTTTGTCCTTTTCAAAATCTTTATTGATTTTTTGAAGTTCCTCTATTGTAGCAACGGATTTAAAAAAATCATTTAAATAATAAAAGGAGACGGCAAGCCCTAAAATTGTACGCAGCCGTAAATCCTGAGGCACTGATTCATTGGAAGATGCTCTCAAAAAATAGTCTCGTGCTTTCCCGTACTTTTTAAGTCTCAAATTTATTTCGCCCAATAAAGAAAGGGCTCGTACGCGAGTGTAAGCATCGGGAGACTTTTCAGCTTGATTTAAAAAGTCCTCCGCTTGACGGAATTTTTTATTATTAAAATAAATGACCCCAAGGTTAAATTTAATCGAATAAGCATTAACATCGTTGGGGTAAAGGTTTAGGAATTGCCTGTAAATTTTCACCGCTTCTTTAATTTTACCTTGGTACCTTTTACATTCCGCACTCCAATACAGGGACTTAATCCTTACCGAATCTTGCAAAGAGGCAATCAGTGAATGAAATATTTTAAATGCCTCCTCATATTTTTCCGTTCTGAAGTTCACCCAAGCAAGCCCGTAGCGAATTTCATCTTCTGTGGTACCGCTGCTTTCTTTCAAAATAGAACGTAAAACTTTCTCCGCCTTTTTATATTGGTGCAAACTGAAATAGGCGTTTGCCAAAAAATTTTTTGCTTCAATACGGTTTTGCAGAGGAAGTTTTTCAATCAACGGGTCGGTTAGCTCCAGTACTGCACTGTCGTAATCGTTTAATCTGAAATAGCTAATCCCAATTTTAAGCTGCGCATAAGGGGCTAAGGGGCTGTCGGCGTAATAAGTTAACATTTCATCGTAATAACTTACCGCTTTGCTGAAATCTCCTTTTAAATCGTAAAGATTGCCGAGTGCGTAAATAGCTTTGTCGATTAGTTTGTTCTTTTCTCTCTCAATTAACGATTGCAGTAAAAATTCCTCGGCTTCGTTCAAGCGGTTTTCAATGAGGAACGACTTGCCAATCCAATAATATGCTTGTGAAGAATATTTGCCGGCGGGATATTGCTTTGTAATAACGAAAAATTTCTCCCGTGCATTTTCAAATTGTTTGGAATTAAAATAAAGCAATCCCAAATCGTAAAGCGCTTCCTCACGGAAAGTTGACATAGGAAATTTGTAAATAAATTGCTCGAACTCCGACGCCGCACCGTCCGTTTGGCCCGCTTTCAACAAGGCTTCCGCAGAGTAAAAAAAAGCTGTGGAGTTTACCTCGTTTTCAACATCGGAATTGGAATAAATACTTTGAAAAAGGGAATGCGCCACAAGATATTCTTTGTTTTTAAATGCGTTCATCCCTTCGTTGAACTTCTCGGTTAAGCTCTGTGCGAAGAGATTAATACTAAACAATATTAAGATTAAAAATAAACGCATACAAAAAAAATTAAAATGAATTAAAAGCAATAATAACAAAAATACCGAACAAACCGGCGGAAAGATTTACAATATCGTTGTTCAGCCATTTAAGTCCCCGAAAATATTTGGTCTCAGCACCGCAATGAATCTGCCGTTCCGTAATTTTTTCACAAACCACACATTGATTTTGAAGCTGAACTGTTGCGCCGAGGAGACTATCGAAAATGCTTCCTAACAATCCTGCAAACGAAACCAATGCAAAATAGAAAAGTGTAGCTTTAACCCAAAACATTCCCGAGATGGCAATAACGAAAGCGCCCAAGAAAGCGCCGAAAGTCCCGCGGAAAGAAATACCACCCGAGACCCCCTGAGCAATTTCCTTGAACGTGAGGATGTTAACCGTTTTGGCCGGATACATCGTTCCTATCTCCGTTGCCCAAGTATCCGCACAAACTGCTGCAAGGGAAGCCAAATAAGCATAGTAATAAATTTCGTTAGGGCTCATTTGGTTCAATAAAATCAGTATTCCGCCTAACCCTCCGTTTGCTATTACCTGCCAATGGTCGCGCACACCCGTCTTTTCGAAATAGAAGTCCACATCGGTATTTTTCTTTTTCCTAACTTTTGACAAAATACTTGAAAGGATGAAAAACGCAAGAATGGGTATGCTCCATTTCCAACCGCCCAGGCCAAAAATGAATCCCGCCAAAAGAAAAGTAACAACTGCACCGGAGAGGGTTAAGAATTCAACTTTGTAAGACAAATAAGCAACTACCAAAGATAGAAACAAACCAAGTGAAAAATTAAAGAGTAATTCATTGTTTTGTGTTTCAAGAAAAATAAAAATTAAAATTCCGGTAAAGAGAGGTACGTTCAAATATTCCGCTCCTTTCGATGAAGCGGCGTCGAATAAGGTAATAATAGAGGCAATCAAAGCCGATGAAACAAACAGGTAAGTGAAAGAGAAGGTGTATTTAAAATCCAAAAAGCTGACCGCTCTTAATTGCTCAATTAAAATTAAGAACAAAAATGTAACGGCAAAAACAATAGTTAAATCCGAACGGCTTTTTCCCTCCGATGTTACCTTAATTGTTTTTCCTTCTTTCGGATTGGCAAAGCCTTTTAATAAAACAATGACGCTAAAAGTTACAAGTGAATAAAAGGCAAAGAAACGGTGGCTTTTAAAAATTAAAACTTCAATAAGGAAAGCAATCGAGAAAAATAAAAATTGATTGGAACCATTCCGCTTCCCAAATAGCAGAGTTCTTTTTTCCCGCAGAAAAAACAAAGAAGAAATTGTCAGAATTAAAGCAAGTAATACTTGAGCAAAGAAGTTGTCGATTATTAAGAATGCAAATGCTGAAAATAAAGAAAGAAGGAAGAAGAAAAGCATACGGGAAATTTGAGCAGAAAAAATATTTTTCCTCGCAAATGTTTCCGCTATTGCGCCGATTACTGTTATTAACAAGATGAAGAAAATTAAATTAATCAAATCGTGCAAATCTCTATTCCGTTGAAGGATTTAACAAATTACTTAATTTTATTTGTTTCTCTGCAGAACAAAATCGGCTAATTGTTCCAATGTTTCTCTGCCAGCCGCGTCAAAAATTTCAAGTGCTTTTTTAGCCTTTCGAATATATTCTTCTGCAACGGTGTTGGAAAAATTTATTCCGTTGTATTTATCCACAAAGTCAACAATGTCTTGTAAATTATTCCCCTTGGAGCTTTTTTTAATCTTCTTAATTATTTTTTGCTTTTCTTTTTCATCAGCCTTTGAGAGGGCATGAATAAGCGGTAGAGTAATTTTTTTCTCTTTGATGTCACCGCCTAAAGGTTTTCCCGTAATCTTGCTTTTGCCCTTGTAATCCAAAATGTCGTCTTTAATTTGAAAAGCAATGCCGAGATTTTCGCCGTAATCTACAAGTGCTTTTATTTTTTGAGGATCATCGGTCGCACTCCGAGCTCCTATTTCACAGCAAGTTGCAAGCAATGAAGCGGTTTTGTCCGAGATAATCTTGAAATAAGATTTTTCATCGATGTCTAATTTTCTGGTTCTGCTAATTTGGTGAAGTTCACCTTCGGACATCCTTTTGACCGAAGCGGTAATTACACGGAGAAAATCAAAATCTTTGTTTTCAACCGCCAGCATTAATCCGCGCGAAAGTAAATAGTCGCCCATTAAAACGGCAACTTTATTTTTCCACACGGCATTGATTGATGGCAGTCCCCGCCGTTCCTTCGCCTCGTCAACTACATCGTCATGAATTAAAGTTGCAGTGTGAAGCATTTCAACAAGGGTGGCTCCCCGAAAACTCCTTTCGTTAATTCCGCCGCAAAGTTTCGCCGAGAGCATTACAAGTAGCGGGCGTATTTTTTTACCTTTTTGCTTTAAGATGTATTTGGTAACCAAATCCACCAACGGGACATTAGATTTAAGCGCAATTTTAAAGTGCTTGTTAAATTTGCCCAGCTCCGTTTTTAGGGGCTTGCTTATCTCCGTTAAATTAATTTTCTTCGTTTTTCTCAACCTTCTTCTGTGAAAATTTCGAGACTAATATACTTATTTCGTACAATAAAACCAATGGTATTGCCAATAGTATTTGAGCCACGGGGTCGGTGCCGGGAGTTAAAACGGCGGCCAAAATCATTATTACAACAATCGAATGACGGCGGTATTTGCTCATAAGCTTCGGTGTTAATATTCCGAGTTTTGAAAGGAAGAAAGAAAGCATAGGAAGCTCGAAAACCACCCCTGCGCCGAGTATTATGCTAATAATAATCGAGAAATATTCATTAATAGCAAAATTATTTTCAATTGCGGACGTTCCGAACTTAGCGGCAAATTTTAGAGTAATTGGCACCATAACGTAGTAACCGAAAATAATGCCAATCACGAAACAAAGCGTCGTAAAACCGACAATCCTCAGAAGATATTTTTTTTCGTTTTCTTTAAGTGCAGGTTCTAAGAATTTCCACAATTGATAAAAAACGTTAGGGATGCTAATTACAAGACCGCCGATAATAGCAATTTCCAGGAAAAGGAATAACTGCCCGAAAGGTTTAAGGTTTTGGAGATGAATATGGGCATTTCGGGCAGGTAAAAGGAGAATTTCATTGACTAAAAAGTCAATAAAAATCCACGCAATAATTGTCCCTATTACAATTCCTATTAAGCTGTAAATTATTCGCCACCGAAATTCCTCCAAATGTTCGAGGAAACCCATCTCCGCTTCTTCATTGTGCTTCCTGCTCATACGGCATTATAAAAGATTAACTTAATCCTGAGTACAGCGGAAATTTAGCACACAGCTCTTTTATTTCTGTTCTAATTGTGTCTAAAACTTCTTCGTTTTCGTAATTTGAAATTGCTTTGTCAATCAATTCGGCAATAATATCCATTTCTTCTTCTTTCATTCCTCGTGTTGTAGCTGCAGGCGTTCCGATTCTAATACCGCTGGTAACGAACGGACTTTTGGTATCAAAAGGAATCATATTCTTATTCACTGTAATACCCGCAAGCTCGAGAGCTTTCTCGGCTTTCTTCCCGCTGATACCTTTGTTGGTTAAATCCACTAACATTAAATGGTTATCCGTACCACCGGAGATTACATCGTAACCAAGGTCCAAAAGCCGCGAAGCAAGTCTCTTGGCATTTTTAATTACCTGCTTAGCGTAATCTTCAAACGAAGCATCCAACGCTTCGCCGAACGCAACGGCTTTAGCCATGATAATATGCATCAAAGGTCCGCCTTGAATTCCTGGCATAACGGTACTATCAATTACTTCCGAGAGCATTTTAACTCTGTCACCCTTAGGCGTTTTGATTCCCATCGGATTTTCTTTGTCTTTACCTATTAAAATAATACCACCACGCGGACCTCGTAATGTTTTGTGGGTAGTGGAAGTAACAACATCGCAATAAGGCAAAGGATTGTTTAACAATCCTTTTGCAATCAGACCAGCCGGATGTGCCATGTCGGTCACTAATAAAGCACCAACCTTATCGGCAATTTCTCTGAACTTTTTGTAATCCCAATCACGAGAATATGCGCTTGCACCGGCAATAATCAATTTAGGTTTTTCTTTCTTTGCCAAATCTTCGATTAAATTGTAATCGAGCAATTTTGTTTCGGGACTTAACGTGTAGCCGACCGCATGGTACAATTTGCCGGAAAAATTAACGAACGAGCCGTGTGTTAAATGTCCGCCATGGGCAAGGCTCAGGCCAAGAATCGTATCGCCCGGTTTAAGCAGGGACATGTAAACCGCCATATTAGCTTGCGAACCGCTGTGCGGTTGAACATTCACCCACTCGGCGCCAAAAAGTTTTTTTAGTCTGTCGCGAGCCAAATCCTCAGCCATGTCAACAAACTGGCATCCGCCGTAATAGCGCTTGCCGGGGTAGCCTTCGGCGTACTTATTTGTAAGAACCGAACCTGCGGCGGCAAGAACCGCCGAGCTCACAAAATTTTCGGAAGCAATAAGCTCTAAATAATCCGTTTGCCTATGAATTTCTTTTTGAAGTACATCGTAAATTTCAGAATCATTTTTTAAGCTTTCGTACATAAATCACCTCGTAAAATTACTCAAGGAACTACCACAGAACGATTAATCCAATCGTAGCATTTACCTTCTATTTTAATTTTATCCCCGTGTTTCAATTGACGGAAGAAATAATCTTCCGTACTCGGAACGGAGTTCTCCAAAGCTTTTACCCTTTCGGCAGCAATCTGCGAATAAGCACCACCCAATGATGCGGCTTTTTTGTATTCATTAACAGCCAAAAGGTAAACGCATTTGTCAATAAAATCGAAACCGCAGTCACGAGCGGCTTGCTCATAAAGAGTTCCTTCAATGTAATAAGGATAATCCCAATCGGGGCTAACTTTAATTGCTTTTAGTAAATAAGACCTTGCAATTGAAAGCTGACTTAACTTTTTGTAAATAATAGCAAGGTTAACGTAGTTATCTCTGTTATCAGGTTCCAGTTTAATTAACTTTTTGTAAGCGGCAATAGCCTTATCGGTTTTACCCAACTTATCGTAAGACCTTGCAAGCTCCCGCCAGTAATTAACCACATCGGGGGATTTATTAACAAGGAATTCAAGAGGTTCAATTGCTTTTTCATAATTTTGCGTCTTAATACAAAACGCCGCATATTTCCATGCCTTTTCCAAGTTATCTTTACTGAGCTGCCATGACTTGTAATAAATACCCAACAATTGATTCTGGTCTTCTGCCAAAGATTCCAATCTCGCAGTCCAAACCGCGTTATCCGGTTCTTGCTCCGAAAGATTGGAGTATAGCTCTAACGCTTTCATTTTGTATCCGTTTGAATCCGTAGCGTTTTTAATATAAAGAAGCCCTAATCTATCTTCGTAGTAAGTTTCATTATCAATTGGTTTGCCTGAATTAAAGGCATACTCGTAAGCCTTAATTACACTGTCCGGGTTATCCTTGAGCCACACTTCCATCACGTAAGCTTTTTTAGCAAGGAAATCCCCAGCGTCGGCAGTGTCGTATTTAACAGCCATATTGTAAAGATACAATACCGTATCGGCTAACATTTTCTTTGTCTCTTTGGAAACGTTGCCCGTTGTATCGTTGTACATTGTCCAAATAACATTTTCCAATTTGAGATAGGGTTTGTATTGGGCAAAGGCATCCGGTTTTGCATTTAGTAGTTTAAAACCGTGCTCCAAAGTAAAGCTGTCATATTGTTTGTTCTTATATGCTTCGAAGAACAAACTTGCTTCTACCATAATATTTACACTGTCGGCTTTCATGAACGAAACGTTCATCGCTTTGCCGAAAGATACTCCTGAAAAGAGTAAAGCCAAGACCAGAATTTTGCTTAAAGTTTTCACTTTGCTCACCTTAAATTGTTTATTTAATTACCTATTTCTTCTAATGAACCAACGTTCGCCAAAGCTGAGTGAAATTCTTGCTTCAACGAACTTTTCTTTCAACAAACTCCCTTCCTTCTTGCCTCTCATTCCGGCTAAGACTCCCAAATCAATTGAGTTACCGACACCCATCGGGAACGATATGCCTGCTGAAATGTCATATTGGTAAATATCTTTTCCCAATATTCGATACGGTGTTTTTTGGTAGCTTAAACCAAATCTGTAACGAACCTGTTCCCAAAACGGTGAAAACGGAGTCGTCCGATTAAAATGTTCGATTCCGAAACTAATTTTAAAAGCCGAAGAAAGATATTTTTCACTTTCATTTGCAAATTTATAATTCGACCAGTTCTGCTGCAAATAATCCGCAACAACGAGATAATTTTGATTAAAGACAAAAGAGATTCCCGAACCGAATCGCATTGGAATTTCCGTTTTTGTAAGCCCGTTCGCAATTGTATTACCACCCACTAAATTATTAGTTGAAATAGTAGTGTCGGTATTTATTTTTGAACCGGGCGAAAATAAAATTCCCACTCTAATATTTTCAAAATTTTTCAATCCGAGATTTTTGTTTAAATCGGGCGAAATAATTCCAAAAGTTGCACCGAACCCCATATAGCTTTTCCTTTGAACATAGCCAACGCTTCTGAAAGATGAAGTGTCCGGGAAAATTAAATTTGAATAATATTCTATTTTACCGAAATAATATTCCAACGTAGCACCGAGTGAAAAGCCAAACGGAATTTTGTAAGTGGCTCCGATAAAAAGTTTTGAAACACCTCCATCGCCCTTTAGCTCCTCGCTGTAATCGCCTACCATTGTACTTTTGAAAGATTCGGTAACATTGTAATTTACTTTCGAGAAAGGAAGAACTCCGAAAGAAGCGACAATACCATAATCCCTTTGAATAGGCACGGCAAAGGAAACACCGTTAAAATAAGTTGCTCTGCGATTAAAGGAGCTGTTAGCATCGGAAATATTATTGCCCACAAAAGATATTGCCGCTTCCAAGCGTGTTAAATTTATTCCGCTCCAGCTGGCAGGGTTAACACCGCTAACAAAATTTCTGTCAATTACCGCCAATCCCAAATTGCCCATTCCAAATCTACGTGTGCTGAAATTGTAAACAACATCTCCTAATCCGAAGCGGGAATAGACCGAACCTCCGGAAGCAAAAACAACCTGAGTGGTTAAAATAATAGTTAATATTTTTAAGAAATTTTTCATCCGTTCCTATTTTCCGTTTTTATTTAAACTTGAATGCTTCTTATTAAACTCATTTTTTGTCCGTGTAGTAAATTTCCAATACCGGTCTTTTGCTCTTGTCCGCCGCTTTCTCGGAGAACAATGAAATTAAATTCAAACTACGATCCTCGTCCGTTGTTCGTAAAATCAATCCTTCATTTGCGGTACCATTAATCCACTTTTGAACGAAGAAAGAAATATTACCGCTGAAAGTCCAACCAACTCTCGCCAAATGAATTTGAGCCGAGCTGACGGTAGAATCCTTGTTGAGCGAGTCGGCAGCCATTTGAACAACAACCGAATCCGTCGGAGCGCTCCCTTCCCACGAGGCTGTGGAATCGATGCTTAAAGTAAAAACCGCTTTATTTATTATTGCATCCTTCGGCAGGAAGGAATCATCAAAATAGTAATAACCGCGCATCGAATAATTGCTAAGGAGGTTAATATTGGAAACGTTTTTAATATTCGGTTGACCCGTTATCACGTGAACATCGCTTGTAATATTTTCCGTTAAAGTATCCTGAAAACTACCGGGTTTTTCAACGATTATTTTTAACACCGGCTCGTCCGGGAACCTTATGCTTGTAATCCCTTGAAAGCCTATTATTCTTTGCGTTCCCTCGTCCGGTTTTAGCATTACGCCATTGTTCTCCGGGTGCTCGGAATCTGTAGATTTCTTGACCCAATCGTAAGCTAAATTCTGCGGGAGTGAAAATTTAAGTACGCTATCGGCAGGATTGTCTAACACCGAGACAGGTGTTTGGTCATAATTCAAGGCATTTAAGCTGTCAGCGTCGTAATCCTCCGGTATCCAAAAATTATTTACTTTGTAAACGTGAAAGTTAAATGGCAGGCTTTTGTCACCCAAATAATAATTAGGTTGAATTTCTACCCAAGCTGATTTAACGTTTAGCGAATCACTATTAAGTGCATTCTTAACCGAATCGGGCAGAAGAATGTAAAAACGAATTAATGCAGTCGATGTTAAACCGTTAAATTTTCCAATCAGCACCCTCGGTGCGGGACCTAAATCCAATTTCTTGGTGAAAGTCAAACTTTTCCGTTCAATGTTCAACGTGTCGGTCTTAGCAACTTTAACTTCAAATTTATCGTAAGCAGGGAGTAAGGAACTACCCACCGCCGTAGGGCTTTCCACACAACCGTTTATTAGAAAGAGAGTAAAAAGTATTACAATCGATATTTTCTTAATCAAGTTTTTTCTCCGTAAAATCTTTTTCAATAAAACTGCAAGCATTTAAAAAATCGACAGCAACAAAATTGGGTCTTTTATTCGGACTTTGCAAATTATTTATTTCATTTTGACCAATTTTATTTTTAATCAAAATGGTTTTTACACCTGCTCTGTTACCGCATTCCACATCCGTCGGTTGATCGCCGATAAAATAAGAATTTGTCAAATCAATGTTGTGTTTTTTCGCTGCGTCAAAAATCATTTTCGGTGAAGGCTTTCGGCACTCGGCTAATTCCGGAGAGTCGAAATCCGGATGGTAAGGACAGTAAAAAAAATCGTCAACCTTCGTGCCGTATTTACTTAACAAATCATTAATCTTTTCGTTCACCGAGCGGACTTGTTCCTCGGTAATTATTCCCCGTGTAACACCGGACTGATTTGATATTACAATAATTTTAAATCCAAGAACGTTCTTGAGTTGTGCAAGTCCTTCCCCTACTCCGGGGTAAAGTCTCACTTGATTAGAATCACCGAGATAACCGGGGTCGTAGTTAATCGTATCATCTCGGTCTAAAAAAACTGCGCGGACAGGCATATTTACAATTAAGAAATTTTGGAATAAAGATTAATATACTTCTTAGCGGAGTTAAGCCAAGTGTGGTCGGATTTCATTCCGGCTGTCATTAATTTTTTCCAAGCTTTTTTATCTGTCGTAAATAATTCGATTGCTCGTTCAATATCTTTTAACATTGCATCCACATCATATTCGTCAAATACAAAGCCGTTGCCGTTTTTGCCTTCGGAGTAATCCCGTACGGTATCCTGTAAGCCACCCGTGCGGCGAACAATCGGGATGGTACCGTAGGCCAAACTGTACATTTGGTTTAAACCGCAAGGTTCGTATTTTGACGGCATAAGGAACATATCCGAACCGGCTTCAATTAAATGGGCAAGCTGTTCGTCAAAACCCAAATAACAACTGAAATTGTTTTTGTATTTGACCATTGCCTCCTCGAAGAATTCGAGGTATTTCATTTCGCCGGTTCCAAGGAGAACGAATTTGGCATTAAGTTTCATCATTTTCTTAAATGCTTTCTTAATTAAGTCGAAACCCTTGCCGGCTGAAAGGCGGGAAATAATTCCAATTACAGGCGTATCGCCATTTGCTTCGAATCCGAACTTTTCCGCCAAAGCAATTTTATTAAGCTCCTTATCCTTTAAGGATTTAATTGAATATTTTTTAGGAATGAATTTATCTTTTTCGGGATTCCAAACCCTTGAATCGATTCCGTTAAGAATGCCGACCAAATCTTTTTTGCGTTCACAAATTACGGACTCCAAGCCTTCGCCAAATTCTTTTGTGCAAATATCCTTCGCATAAGTTTCGCTAACTGTAGTAATTACATCGGCAAATTTTAAGGCAATTTTCATAAAGTTAAATTTCTTTTTGTGAATCGCGCCTTTCTCAGAATTAAGTTTTTTGGGCAGTTCGGTTTTTGCAAAGGAACTTTTTGGAAAGATTCCTTGGTAACCTAAATTGTGTATCGTAAAGACAGTCTTAATATTTTTAAGTAGTTCGTTATCTTTGTAAATAGTTTTTAAATAAACCGGTACTAAGGCGGTTTGCCAATCGTTGCAGTGAATAATATCCGGCACCCAACCCAATTTGTCAATTAATTTGAAAACTGACTTAGCTAAAAGGATAAAACGTTCGTCGTTATCGGGATAATATTCCCCTGTCCTCGGGTCGGTGTAAACGCTGTGCCGCCCGGAGAAATAATGCTTGTTGTCTAAAAAATAAATTTGAACCCGTGCTCTTTTTCCTACCAGAAAAGACGAACGCATTGAAAATTCAATCTCTTCTCCGTTAACTTCGGTTTTTAAATCTTTAAGCCTAACGACCTCGTGAATTTTAAACCTTCTTTCGTCAATGGCTCCGTATTTAGGCAGGACAATCCTCACTTGATGGCCCAATTCCAATAATTTTTGGGGTAAAGCGGAAGAAACATCCGCAACACCACCGGTTTTAACGAACGGTGCTAACTCCGAAGTCACAAATAAAATTTTAAATTTTTTATTTGTAGCCATTTTTTACTTGTCCTTTTTTTTGTAAAACCGTAATTTAATAAATTAAACTTTCTTTAACAAAGTAAACGGCTCTTTCGAGTAAAGTAACAAGTGTTTGAGCCAATATTTTCAATAGCTTCGTTAAATTGCGGAGGCTATTGTTTAATAAAATCAATATGAAATCAGATTACAAATTTGGTAAAATACAAAATGAATAAATTAACTCTTCTTAAAAATGCTGGACAAATAGTAACGGTGGATTCTAACGGGCAAGGGTTTTTGCGCGGTAAAAATATGTCCCGGCTATATGTATTGGAAAACCGTTCCGTAGTGATAGAAAACGGTTTGATTAAGGACTTCCCACTCTCCGCCGCAACCGTCGAGAGCAAATTCGATGAGATAATTGACATTGACGGGAAAGTTGTTTTACCCGGTTTGATTGACTGCCACACGCACACGGCTTTCGCAGGCTCACGCGCGAACGAGTTTCGTCAAAAACTTGCCGGCGTCAGCTACGAAGAGATTGCCAAACAAGGCGGCGGAATAAACGCTACAGTGGAAGCCGTTAGAAAATCTTCTTTTGAAGAGTTAGTTAAAATAGTCAAACCGAGAATAGATTATTTCATTTCGCAAGGCGTTACTACTTTGGAAATAAAAAGCGGTTACGGATTAAGTTACTACGACGAAATCAAACTGCTGCAAGTAATAAACCATTTAAAATCAATTTACCCGATTGACATAGTTCCTACATTTTTAGGAGCACACACTTACCCTCCGGAATACAAAAACGAACACGGGAAGTATTTGGAATTGTTGACAGAAAACTTAATACCTTATGTTGCAGAAAACAAATTAGCTGAGTTCTGCGACGCCTTCTGCGAAACAACGGCATTCTCCGCCGAAGAATCTGAGGTTATTCTTAAAGCAGCTAAGAAAAACGGGCTTAAAATAAAACTCCACACGGAACAATTTAATTCGATTGGCGGACTTGACGTGGCTTTGAAATTAGACGCCGTAAGCGTGGACCATTTGGAGGTCGTTAAAGAATCCGATATTCGTAAAATTGCGACAAGCGATGCGGTAGCCGTTCTGCTGCCGGGCGTCTCTTTCTTCCTCGACTACGGTTACGCACCGGCACGAAAGTTAATCGATGCAAATGCAATAGTTGCTATTTCTACTGACTTTAACCCCGGCTCCAGCCATATTCCGAATTTGAATTTGATAATGAGCCTCGCAGCATTGAAAATGGAAATGACAATAGAAGAAACTATTTCCGCCGTGACAATCAACGCAGCAAAGGCATTGGGCGTTCAAGAAAAAAGAGGAAGTCTGGAAATAGGGAAAGCTGCGGACTTAGCCGTTTTCGGAGCGGAAGAATATTCCGAAATAGTTTACAACGTCGGTACTAACCTTAACGAAATGACAATTAAAAACGGCAATGTGATTTATGAACGAAGAGATTGAAAGTAACGTTCCGCGTAAGGAAGAAGACAGCCCCGCCTTTTTGGTGCACGTTTTAAAAAGCAACAAAATTCCAAGGGAAATAGATTACTCTAAAATCACTAATCCGATTCAGCTTAAAAGGATTCAAAACTCAACGATTCAAATCGAAGGATACATTGAAAATTTACTCGATATTCAAACACGCTTGTCCAAAATAAAAAATGATTTATCAACCGGTAAAATCCCAGACGAAAAATTCCTTGAAAGCAAATCCGAAATTTGCGAAGATACACTGAAAAACTTATTTGAAATAGTCGCTTTGATTTTCAACATTGCTGAAAACCAACAACCCGAAAAACGGAAAGCGCTTCTGCCATTGATTCTTTCAATCGAGGAAAGAACGGAAATCTTAAAAAACGAATTCGAAGAAATATTCGAACATACGCAAAACAGTAATTGGGAATGGAAGCTGCACAACATTCATGATTCGATAGTTAATCAGTTAAAAGAAATAAAAAATTTGTTAATGTTTACCTAAATAATAAACAGGTAACAGCGGTCTTTACTCGTTACTTAAGATTATTAACTTAAGACTTACTACTCGTTAAACGCTAGACGCAAGACGTAAGA
>WFQV01000495.1 GCA_015486905.1 Melioribacteraceae bacterium
CGCCGTGACAAGATGGATGATTGTTCTGTTATTTTTTGTTTAGAGGTTGAGGTTAAGGTTGAGACTTGTTACAGATTACCGAAAAATAAAGCGTACAAAATAATTTTAACAAAGCTATACATGAGTGACATTTCATTAACCACGAGCTTCAGCTCGGGGTTAGGACGAGAGAAACAACTAAAGTGTTTTGGCGCGATTTTTTTGCCTACCCCGCCAACGGCGGGAAAAATCGTGACAAAACTTCGTAGGGAAATAATCAGATGAAATACATTCCTTAAATATGTTACTTAATAACTTTTATTAAAAGGTAATAAATCTATGAATAATAATGGAGTCAGAGATAATTATTCTTATGGTAAGGTTGGGGATTTTTTGTTTGAAAATATTGAACCCGGCTCAAACCTTTCCTTTGTAACAGCCTACTTCACAATTTTCGCTTATGAAAAATTAAAAAAACAACTGAACAACATTGAGAAACTAAGATTACTTTTCGGAGAACCTAAATTTATTAAAAATGTTATTTCAACAACCGATCCGAAAAATTTTAAAATTGAGGACGAAAAACTTGTTATCCCTATTCAAAACAGGTTGCAGCAAAACATTATAGCAAAACAATGTGCCGACTGGATTAGAGGAAAAGTTGAAATTAAATCAATGGTTAAACCGGATTTCCTACACGGAAAGCTTTACCACATTTTAAAACCTAATGGAGTTGAAGAAGCAATTACAGGAAGTTCTAATTTTACGGTTAAAGGTCTGGGATTAGACGGAAGACCAAATATCGAATTAAACCTTGTAGTTAACGACAGAAGAGATTTAAGTGATTTGAAAGAATGGTTTGACAAACTATGGAACAACCAACTACCTGACGTCAAGGTTGAAGATGTTAAGGAAAACGTTTTAAAATACATTGAGCTTTTGTACAAAGAAAACAATCCTGAATTTATTTATTACAAAACATTATTTCATGTTTTTGAAAAATATTTGGAAGACACGGAAAGTGCGAAACTAACTGAAATTAAATCAAATTTATTTGACACGGAAATTTGGAATACGCTTTTTGAATTTCAACGGCACGGAGTAGTGGGCGCAATTAATAAAATTTTAAAATTCAACGGGTGCATTATAGCTGATAGCGTTGGTCTTGGTAAAACCTATGAAGCGTTAGCAATAATTAAATATTTTGAATTATTAAATTACCGTGTCCTTGTCCTTGTCCCTAAAAAATTAAAGGACAACTGGACGGTTTACCAAGCTCATAAAAACAGTAGTTTGAACCCATTTACAAAAGACAGATTTTCTTATACGGTAATGTTCCACACGGACTTAAGCAGAGAAAAAGGTATTTCCGATGCAGACGGAGTGGATATCGCAAACTTCAATTGGGGCGCTTTTGATTTGGTGGTAATAGACGAAAGTCACAATTTTAGAAATAACCGTCCCGGGAAAAAAGATGAGAACGGAGATGTTATTAAAAAAAGTCGTTATGCCAGATTAATGGAAGATATTATTAAAAAGGGTAAAAAAACAAAAGTATTACTATTGAGTGCCACACCCGTAAACAACGAATTGAAAGATTTAAGAAATCAAATAATGTTTATTACGGGCAACAACGATACCGCCTTTTCAAATGGTAACGAAGACGGACTGGGGATAAACAGCATTACGGAGTTAATTAAAATATCTCAAGCAAAATTTACTAATTGGGCAAAGGCAAGATTAAAAGAAAAAAGGACAACAAGAGATTTATTAAATAATTTGGATTCGGCATTTTTTAAATTATTAGATGCATTAACCATTGCACGCTCACGAAAGCATATAACGGAATATTACAAAGAAGAAATGGTCAAAATAGGAGGCTTCCCCAAACACACGCCTGTTAAGTCCGTTTATCCGTCTATAGACACAAAAGATGTTTTTCTCTCTTACGATAAATTGAATGAAAAAATTAGCAATTACCAATTGGCACACTTTAACCCGAGCCGATTTGTAAAAGATGAATTTAAATCATTTTACGAAGAAATGGCAAGGAAGAAAGCCGGACCCGCCGCAGCTAATATCTTTTCTCAAGAAAAGCGAGAGAATTATTTAATTGGAATGATGAAAGTAAATTTTATGAAACGACTTGAAAGTTCTATTCATTCATTCTCGGAAACGTTAAGAAGAACAATTGAAAAAATCGATGACTTGAAAAAACGTATTGAAAGATTTCAAGAATACAAAGAAGGGAATCCTGAAATTGATTTTGAAGAATTGAATATTGAAAACATTGAAGACGAGGAATTAAGAGCCGCAATGGAGGTAGGCGAAAAACTTGTTTTCAAAATGAACCACTTAAAGCTTGATGAATGGAAAGAGGCAATGCTACAAGACCGTGAGCAACTTTACGAGATTTATTTGTGGGCAAAAGATGTTACAGAAGAAAGAGATGCAAAATTAAAAGAACTAAAGAAACTTATTAAAGAAAAAGCAACTAATCCGACAATTACTAAAGTCGGAAAGAAAAATAAAAAAGTTTTGGTTTTTACTGCTTTTGCAGATACGGCAAAATATTTGTATGACGCTTTGGAAAAATGGGCAAGCGAGGAACTAAAAGTTTATATTGCACTTGTAACCGGCGGAAACGAAAATAAAACATCTTTCAAACCCAAAGGATACAAGGAAAATACGGAGTTCAATCATATCTTAACTAACTTTTCGCCAATAAGTAAAAACCGCAAGAGTATGCGGAATATGCCTACCAATGAAGACGGGGAAATTGACATTCTTATTGCTACGGATTGTATTTCCGAAGGGCAGAATCTACAAGACTGCGATTATTTAATAAATTACGATATTCATTGGAACCCTGTAAGAATTATTCAACGTTTCGGACGCATAGACAGAATCGGGTCAATTAACAAAGAAGTTCAAATGGTGAATTTTTGGCCCACCGAAGACTTAGATAAATACATTAAACTTAAAAACCGTGTTGAAGCAAGAATGGCTCTTGTTGACATTAGCGGAACTATGAAAGATAATATTTTACAGCAAGAACAAATAGAGGATTTGGTAAAAGAAGAACTTTCTTTCAGAGATAAACAATTGAAACGTTTACAATACGAAACATTGGATATGGATGAACTTAATAAAGACGGAGTTTCTTTAAGCAATTTTTCTCTTGATGATTTTAGAATGGAATTACTTAATTATATTGAAGCTAACAAGGATGAATTAAAAAACGCACCTTTGGGAATTTACGCTGTTACTTCTCATGAATTCGGGACAAATCTTTTTAATACGGAAGCAGCGGAAGTAATTCGACCAGGAGTTATCATCTGTTTAAGACAATTAGGGGATAGTTCCGGGAATGAAAAAGTAAATCCGCTACAACCATATTTCCTTGTTTATATTAGGAACGACGGGCAAGTACGTTACAACTTTACACATCCCAAACAAATCCTTGAAATTTACAGGTTAGTTACTTCAGGTAAAAAAGTTCCTATTCAAGAACTTTGTGATTTATTTAATCAAGAAACAAATAACGGCGAAAATATGGAAGAGTATGAAAATCTTTTAAAGAAAGCTATCCTTACAATTTCCAATACTTTTAAGAAAAAAAATCTCGGAATGTTAACCGATAGCAGAGAGGCAAAAATAGTATCGAAAGAAAAACAAATCGACAACGAAAATAAATTTGAACTTATTACTTGGCTTGTAATTAAATAAAATGAGCGAAATGATGACAAAAGAGAAATTAAGAATAATTAAAAGTTCAATCCAAAATTTTGACGGTTCGGAATTACTTAATAGTTCCGTTACCTTCTTAAACGCTCTTGATTACGTCAGTTCAAAAACAATGAGTTTAGTTAATAATACCTCGGAAGGTTTTGTCCAAAGCTTCGATTTTTCCGGCGATTCTTTCCGCCCACAAAAAGCATTGACTAATGAGTGGAAAAAAATTGAATTAGTCTTTCAAATAACAGATGAGGAGATTTCTCAACAAGAATCGTTATTTTATAAGAATGATTTAAACCGGAATATCTACAAAAGTTTTTTGTTTTTAACCGTTCAACTTAAAAAAGAAAGTTACAAACGCGCTGAATTGGTTCAAATTACGCGTGAGCTGAATCGCCCTTTCAAAATGCCGGTTATTGTCCTTTTTTACTATGGCAATAAACTTACTCTGTCGGTTATTAAAAGAAGACCTCACAAGCGGGACAAAAGTAAAGATGTACTGCAAAAAGTAACTTTAATTAAAGACATTAATATCTCAAGCCCACATCGCGCACATTTGGAAATATTAAAAGATTTGAGCCTAAAGGAATTAAATGAGAATTTTGAGATTCATGGTTTCGACGACCTGCTGAACGCATGGGAGAAAACTCTAAACATCTCCGAACTCAATAAGAAATTTTATCGCGAAATCGCTAACTGGTATTTCTGGGCTGTCTCAAAAGTAAAATTTCCAAAATCAATTAAAAAGGGAAGCAAAATCAAAAACTTTTTGTCTGAAGATAAAAACGACAAAGCCTTAAACGTTATTCGTTTATTAACACGTGTTATTTTTATCTGGTTTTTAAAAGAGAAATCGCTTGTCCCACCAAAATTGTTTGATAAAAATTTTATCCGAACAATTATTAAAAATTTTACTGAAAAAGAATCATCAAACTACTACAAAGCCATTCTTCAAAATTTATTTTTTGCTACTCTCAACGCTGAAATGAATAAAGACAAACCGAATAACAGACGCTTTGTAGAAAGCGAATTTTCTTTTGAAAACAACAAATCCGAATATGGTGTTAAAACTCTTTACCGATATTCCGATTTATTTGCTATTCAAAAAGATGAGGCTGTAAAACTTTTTGAAAATATTCCGTTTCTTAACGGCGGTTTATTCGACTGTTTGGATAAAGAAGACGAAGAAACAAAAAAAGTTATGTATTTTGATGGTTTTACTCGCAATAAAAAATTACAACCAATTGTACCGGATGAATTATTTTTTAATGATGATGCAGTTATTGACCTAAGCGCCGAATATGACGATAAAAAGAAAAAGGAAATTCATGTTAGCGGATTATTTAACATTCTGAACAAATATAAATTTACAGTCGAGGAAAACACTCCCGTTGAAGAAGAAGTTGCGCTTGATCCCGAACTTCTCGGTCGTGTATTTGAGAATCTGCTTGCCGAATACAATCCTGAAACTCAGAAAACCGCGCGCAAGTCAACCGGTAGTTATTACACCCCGCGCGAAATTGTAAGTTATATGGTTGATGAAAGTCTAATAGCATATTTAAAAAATTCAATTACTGAATTTGGAAGAAACGAGAATCAATTAGAAGAAGATTTTCGTCTTTTACTTTCTTTCAATCCGGTTAATCCTTTTAATAACGAACCCGAAATACAAGAGCAAATAATAAGAGCTTTAGATAAAGCTAAAATACTTGATCCGGCCGTGGGCTCAGGCGCTTTTCCAATGGGCGTTTTACAAAAGATGGCGCATATTTTGCATAAAGTTGACCCAGAAAATCAAGAATGGAAACAAAGACAAATTGATAAATTAAACGAAGCAATTAAAAAACTTGAAGAGATTGAAGACCCTAAAATAAGACAACAAACAATTGATGAACTTGAAAAACAAAGGGGGGATATTGAAGACGCATTTTCAAATAACGAACTTGACTACGGGCGTAAATTGTATTTAATTGAAAACTGCATTTATGGAGTAGATATTCAAACAATTGCAATTCAAATTGCAAAACTACGCTTTTTTATTTCGTTAATTGTTGATCAAAAAATTGACAAAAGCAAGCAGAATTTTGGAATACGTCCGCTTCCTAATCTTGAGACCAAATTTGTAGCCGCTAATACTTTAATAGGAATAGAAAAACCTAAAGGTGTAATTAATAATGAAGACATTGAAATAAAAGAACTTGAAGAAAAACTGAGACAAAATAGGCATAAATTATTTAACACTAGAAATTCTCAGAGAAAGAAAGATTTAATTGATAAAGCTAAAAAGATTCGCAAAAAAATTACTGAAAGGATTAAAGAATTATTATTTGATAAAACCCAAAACGAAATTGAACAAAAGCAAAAATATTTTGATAATGCAATAAATAA
>WFQV01000496.1 GCA_015486905.1 Melioribacteraceae bacterium
AAAATATTTTCTTCTATAATGGTGTGAATTCTCAAATCTTTCTCAAAACGAAAAAGTTCAAATAATAAATTTCGTCTAAAAATTTGATCATCTTTTACGGGAATATGCTTTATCAATAAATTTTTTAAGTCTAAAAGTTTTGTCTCAATATCATCGTGATGATTTTTATAGTCGTTTATTTTGTAGCCCGTTTTTTTATTATTACCTGAAATTAAATTTATTGCATACGGATATACTTTTGTTTCTTCGTATTCAAGATGTTTCAATACTTCTTCTTCGTATTCTTCAAAAAACCGTTCAATAAGTACAAATGGTAAATCACTATTATTTTTAGTAATTGATTTTATTTGTTTTGTAAGTTTGGGTAATACTTCTGTTTTATAGTATTTGTGGGAGTTTTCAAGATAATTTATAATTACTTTAATATCTTCAATTTGAAGTTGTAAATCAATCGTTTTTTTTGGATTAATGTGTAAATTGAAAATCGCCATAAAAACATTTATATTTATATTGTGTTCAACACAAATTTCTTTGATAGTTTTTTCTTGTATGCCGAGTTTTATCCCAAACCTTTCTAATACCAACAATAGAAAATGATTGTTTAATATTATTTCTGCAATTTGTTTGTTTATATCATCCATTTTAATTTTATTTATTTAACTTGTAAAATTAGTGTAAATTATCAGTATTGGCAAAAAAATTCTCTTTTGCAATTTTAGGTCAAGCGGTTGCTCGTGTGAATTGCAAATATGTATTTTGTGGGTGGGGTTTTGTTTAATGAATTTATTTCAATATTGTTCTGTTGTTTCGTTTTTTTTGCATTACCCCCAACATTCTCAATACACACAATACGTATATCCCGCAAATTTACGGTTATTTTGTGCTTTGTATATCTTTAAAGAATTTTATCTGGAAATGGACAAAAAACATATGCTGATCACAATATAAAATCCATTTACACACCTTTCCCGTTTATTTTTACGGGATAAAATTTTGTTGCCCCGCATTGCGGGATAAATACGAAACAATTCCTAAATTGACCCTATAATAATACATTTTAAATCTTTGTTTTTTTTCAAGAAATTTTTGCTGTAAAGCTCTTAATTCATAATTCAAAACTTGCCTACCCTGCCTGCCGGCAGGCAGGTTCATCATTCATAATTGCGGCTTGCTGCCATATGGGAATTTAATCGGGTTTCATTTTTATTATTTAATTTTATTCTAATCATTTTTCTCAACAAGTCATTAAGTAAACAATAAGGAACAAGTTTAAATTCTTTTGCAATAAATAATTAAAATAAGAAATGAGAAACCAGAAATAAGAAATGTTTTTCGCTAGACGCGAGAGGTCCGATTTACTCCGCATTCTGTGGGGTCGCAACGACCGGCTTAATCCATTTATCCATCCAAACATCCATGAATTCCTCCAGCTTGTCTCGGCGTAGCCTGAACAAAATGCCGTCGAAGGGAATTGACAAACCACCTTGCTGCAAGTGCTCAGTCTCAAGTCCTAAGTGACGAGTCTTAAGCAAACTCATTTTTCTCTGTTCTCTACTTACTTCTTTCGAAAGCACCGATTAAAAACAATCAATTGGCTAATATTCATCAATCCACATTAAAAACAATTTTAAAAAACTCCGAATAAGAACAAAAACCGCATTTTCTTCTCCTTCCTTTCTGGTACAATCTTTGCGTTTAAGTAAAAAAAATTAGGAGTCGAGAATGAACAAAATAATTGTGAGAATAGGTGCGCTTTTCTTTTTCCTTTCTCTTATTTTCTTTAATCAGCTTGGTCTCCCTATTATTGATGTTTTGGTTCGCTCATTTGTCGTTTTCGTATTTGTATGCATTATAACAACACTTATTGTCCTTTTGCTAATTAAAGCCGCAAGCAAAATTCCGCAACCGAAAGAAGAAGAATTGACAAAAAATTTAGATAGAAAAGCCTCATGAGACAAGAATATACTATGTGGAAGGAATACAAATCAATTCCTTCGCCGGAATTAAAAAAGAAGTTAATCCTTACTTACTCCAATTTGGTGCATTATGTAATTTACAATTCAAGACTTTACCAACAGGGAATTCTTGATTCCAAGGACTATTTCCAGATTGGCGTGGAAGGGTTAAGCGAAGCAATTGACAGATTCGACCCTGAATATGGCACCAAGTTTGAAACTTACGCAATTAAAAGAATAAGGGGCAAAATAATAGACACTATTAGGAAAATAAAACATCGTACAACTATTGTGGATACTCAAAACAGCCCGAATTATTACAACGATGTTTCGCTGACTAATATGGTTGACAAAGACGACACCATGCTTTACGAGATGTTGCCCTCCGAGGAAAAGACACCGGAAGACCTTGTTGAAAAGGACGAAGAAAAATTGTTGCTTGTGGAAGAACTTAAAAAATTAAAGGAAAGGGACAGATTGGTAATCACTCTTTATTATTACGAAAATTTGAACTACAAAGAGATTGCGGAAGTATTAGGCATTACCGTGTCGAGAGTTTCTCAAATTCATTCCAGACTTATGAAAAAATTAAAAGAAAAATTAGAAGCTATTTATGAGTGAACAGGATTACATATTGGAAGAAAAGAAAGAACAAAGCAAACAACAGTTAATGCGTATTCGGAATTTGCCCTCAATTCCTATGGTCATTTTAGAAGTTTCCAAAACTCTCGAAAATCCTAATGCAAGCGCTAAAGACTTAAGTAAAATAATAGGGCAGGACCAAGGATTAACGGCAAAAGTTTTAACCATTGCAAATTCGCCCCTTTACGGATTGCCGCGCAGAGTATCCACGATTGAGTTTGCCATCGTAGTATTGGGATTTGCTCAAATTAAAAATCTTGTCTATGCTCTCACATTAATGGAAGCATTCAAAAACAAACGGACGGATAATTGGAACAGAAAAAAATTCTGGGCTCATTCGTTTTTGACAGGCATCCTTGCAAAAAGGATTTCCGATGATTTGGGCTATCCAAAATCCGGTGAGGCACTGACTGCAGGTTTGCTGCACGATTTGGGAATATCGGTTATTCAAAAATATTTCCCGAAAGAATTCGAAGAAATAACCGCACTCGTCGAAAAAAGGGGGATTCTTCACATACGTGCGGAAGAAAAAATATTGGGTTTAACTCATGAGGAAATAGGATATTTGTTAATTAACAAATGGAATCTGCCTTTGAATTTAGGGGACTCAATACGGTATCATCATAAACCGAGTGAGGCAAAAAGCAGTAAGAAATTGTCAGCTATTGTTCATTTTGCCGATTACATGACGCAGGTTACCGGAGTGGGGGATTTCCAGTGGGACGAAAATATGCAGTTGGACAATAAAGTTACAGAGATTTTGGGACTTGGCAACGATTCGTATGTCGGTGCTTTAATTAGTACCTATTCCAAAGTCTTGTCGGACGAATTTAAAAACATTTACCAATAGAGGATAAAAAAGTGATTGCTTACACTATTACACAGCCGTTACAAAAAGAAAGAATAAAATTAATTCTTTCGAGTATAGACAAATTAGCTGCCGTCCCGGAATTCTTACTCGATGTGATTAATGTTTTGGAAAGGCCCAACTCCTCAATTAACGAAGCGGCAAATGTCATTAATAAAGACCAAAGCATAGTTACAAGGATACTTTCAATAGCAAATTCTCCCTTTTACGGATTATACAGAAAAGTTTCTTCCATCGAGCAGGCACTTTTAATCATCGGAATGAACGAGGTAAAAAATATCGTTACTACACTTACCATTTTGGAAACATTTAAAAACAAGAGTGACAAATACTTAGACCAGAAAGAGTTTTGGGAGCATTCTTATTTGGTAGGCAACATTTCGAAAAAACTTTTTATGGATTTCGGCTTCGGACGTGGCAGCGACGCTTTTATTGCCGGCTTCCTTCACGATTTGGGTATTTCGATTACACACAAATATTTTCACGATACTTTCATCAAGATTTACAACGAGGTAATGGCAAACAGCTTAAATTATTTTGATGTTGAAAGCATAATAATGGGAATGAATCACCAGGAAATAGGATTGCATTTAATTGACAAGTGGAACTTTCCCATTGAACTTTGTCAGGCGGTTTTGTTTCACCACCGTCCCTCTAAAATAAAAGGAGAAAACAAATTAGCGGCTATTGTTCATTTGGGGGACTACCTCGTTTCCTCGGTTAACGATGACAAATACTTTTGGGATATGAATTACTCGTTGGATTTGGAAGGGCTGAGTTGTTTGGGAATTGAGAACATTAAAAATGTTTATGAAATTAAAGAGAAATATTCGAAAATGTTAGAAAATATCGAAATAAATGTTTAAACAATTATGCGTATAATAAAGTCAAATAGCGGCTATTATAAAACCTTCGTTGAAACGCTTGTGGAAAGTTCTCCAACGTACGACCCCTACCACACAACGAGTGAGAGACAATTACGTAAAAATTATGAGGGAGACAGAAAGTTAAGTAAATTTATGGAAGGGCTGATTGATTTCGACCTCGCTCTCTACAATGCCGAAACTTTCGAAGACATTGTTTCAATAGTGAAAATGAAAGCAAACGAAATTTTGGAAGTTAAGGATATTATCTTTTTTTATTACGACGAAGGCTACGACGATTTCACTCCCGTAAACAGACAGTTTTCAAAAGCAGTATTCGAAATAATTAAAATAATTAAACAGGACGAAATATTTAATCATTTGGTAAACCAGGACAGAATAGTTCACATTCCCATTTCTCAATCGGTTCAAATAAGAGAGGGAATTAACAATCTCCTTTTCGTGCCTATTCGGAAATGGCGGATGAACAACTATTTCGTTTGTCTCGATACACCGCTTAGGGCTTTTGAGAACGAATCTTACGAAGGGAAAGCATTAAAAGTTATCCTCTCGCACAGTGTACCGATTATTGAGAATATGAACTCAAAGAAAAAATTAAATAAGATTTACGATGAATTCCAGCTTTATCAATCAAAATTTATGAAAGATTTTAGACTTGCGGCTATCGGCGAATTAACGCTCGGGCTTGCCGAACAGATAATTTCACCGATGCAAGTTATTCTAAGCGCAATAGAAATGATTTCGGATGATAATAAGAGCGATGGGCGTTTCTTAGAAGCAATTCATTCACAAGTTAAAAAAGTAAAATCAGTTGTAAAAAGATTAGTGAAATTTAGCAGTATCTCTTCTTCGGATATTAGCATTAAACCTGTACGGTTGAACCGCGTGATTAGAGAATATGTGGACGTAATAGATGCAACTCTGAGAGCAAGAGAAGTTGAATGCATCTTGGATTTGGACAAGGATATCCCGCAAATACTAAGTCATCCGAGTTATTTGCACGTAATGCTCAGTACCGTTTTTACAATTGTTAACAATCAGGAAGGTAAGAGCGGAATGATTATTCAAACCCGTTCTAACGACGACGGCGTGTTTATTAAATTCATAACAACAAATTACGTAGAAACTCTTGCAACTTCTCCGGCAGTCGATGAGCAAAATGTCGATTTGCTAATCCTTAGCAACATAATTAAAAAACATCAAGGTAAAATAAGTTACCGCACAAATACTAAGGAAGGAACAAAGTTAATAATTAAATTCCCGATTTTGAGGAGAATGGCAAAATGAGAAAATGGTTCAAAATTTTAATTATTCTGTTATTTGCTTTTACTGCGGTGAAAGCTCAAAACAAAGGCGAGGTTAAAAGGTACGTTAAGCAGCAAATACAATCTGCAATTGGGTTAGAGAAGGTGAATAGATCGAACGATAATAGAAATTTTAACGGAATTCTTCTTGCAAAAATTTTATTTCTTATCTCTGCATCGGCGCTTAGCTTCGGTTACGTTTTCCGTCGTAGGAATAAAATTGCAAGAATTGAAAAAGAGAAGGAATTAAAGAATAAAATTAAAATTCTAAGGGATGAAAAACTATCTTACGAGATGGAGCCCCGCTTAAAAATGATTAGGAGAAAACTCAGCGATACGGTTCCCGAAGGAAAGGTTAACATCAAAGTAGTTCCTCAGAGCGCTAAAAGGCTTAGCATTGCACAGGAAGAAATATTACTTGCCGCAAGACTAAATTTTTATTCTAAACAAAGTAAGATCGGAGGTTCAATTGCCTGATTCCATTACGAAAAATATTACCAAGATAATGGAAATCGCAAACCGTATGCGGTACAACCAAAAAAGGATGGAAGTTATTTCCAATAACCTTGCAAACTTGGATACCGTCGGATACAAACGTGATATTACTTTTACAAAGGTTATGCATAATAACCGGCACGTTACAATTAAAAAGAAAACCGAATTCGACGAAGGTGATTTGGTAAACACCGACAACCCCTTGGATGTTGCAATTAACGGCGACGCTTTTTTTGTCGTCAGCGACGGTCAAAACACTTATTTTACAAAAAACGGTAAATTTCATCTTACAACGGACGGTTACCTTGTTGACAGTGACGGAATGAAAGTCCTGGGCAAAGGCGGAGAGATTTACATCAGTAACGATATTTTTAAGAAAGAAAAGGATATCAAAATAAACCAGAGAGGTGAAATAACTTTAGGTAAAGAATCCATCGACGGTTTGATGATTGCTCACGTAAACGATGAAAGCAAATTGATTAAAGTTGGTGGTAGCAAGTTCAAACTTCAAAACGGATTTTACGACCCGGCGGATGAGAACAGTTACACAATAATGCAAGGTTATCTCGAAGAATCGAACGTTAATCCGATAACGGAAATGGAAAATATGATTACAATGAGCAAAAATTTTGAATCGATTCAAAAAGTAATTCAGAACTACGACGAAGTTTTAGGCAAAGCAAACGAAATAGGAAAAGTTTAATTTAAGGAGAATAAATTATGCCTACAAAAGCATTGCGAACAGCAGCTTCCGGAATGTACGCACAGCAAAAAAATATTGAAATAATTGCAAATAATATTGCAAATGTAAATTCGGCTGCTTACAAAAGGAGCAAAGCCGAATTTCAAGATTTGATGTACCAAAAAACTCCCCTGAGCGCTTATTCTAACGATGCCAACGGTTCGACTGACATCAGCAACGACTATATGTACGTTGGTAACGGTGTTAAAGTAGCGGACGCTCATAGAATTTTTCAGCAGGGAGATTTAACGGAAACGGATAATCAATTTGACTTTGCAATTAATGGAGAAGGATTCTTTCAAGTACAGAGACCGGACGGCACTTACGCTTACACCCGCGACGGTAGTTTTAAGGTAAATGCTAACGGCGATTTGGTTAACGCCAGCGGATTCAAACTTGTTCCCCCAATTACGGTCGATCAGGATATTCGCGAGGTACAGGTTGCAAAAGACGGAACAATTACAACCGTCAGTTCCGACGGTACAACAAACGTTTTGGACACAATCCAATTGGCAAAATTCATTAATCCGGCAGGACTTAGACCAATCGGGGACAATATGTTTGAGGAAACGGAATTCTCCGGACAGCCGATTTACGGTACACCCGGTTCCAACGGTTTCGGTGAAGTTAATCAAGGTTATCTTGAATCTTCAAATGTGGACATCGTCGAAGAAATGATTAATATGATTACCGCTCAAAGAGCTTACGAGATTAACTCCAAAACGGTTAAAACAATTGAAGAGATGATGGCTATTGTCAATTCGTTAAAGCGCGGTTAAAATGAAAATATTTTTCGTTTACATATTGTCATTTGTTTTCTTCAGCGGCGGCGGTTCGTCACAAACAATTGAAAAATATTTGTACTCGCATCTGAAGGGCTACTCGAATTTCAATTTCAAAGTTGTACGTAACGCACCGTCACATTTCAAAATTGACGAGAGCAGGCAATTTGTTCGTAAAGGAAGATTTGCTTACGTGCCTATTGTTCAATTTGGTTCGAGGGAAAAGAAAACTTATTTGACACTCAAACTGCAATTGTTCAAAAAATGTTTTGTGGCTCGTCAATCAATAGGTAAAGGCGAAACTCTTTCGAGAGAAATGTTCGATTATGTAGATACCGATGTAAGCGGGTTTGTAAAAAATCCTGCAGACAACAATTTTGATTTTAATTCTTACCAAACTAAGAAAATAATCCGGAGTGGGGAGGTCCTGTTCACACAAGATGTTGAAACCGTTCCGATAATTAAAAGCGGAATGCCGGTTAAAGCTAAATTTGTAAACGGTAATGTAATAATTGAATTCCGTGCTATTGCGAGACAGGACGGCTGGAAAAACCGGATTATTAAAATAAAATCCACGAATAATAAAATTTATTCGGCAAAAGTAATTGATGCAAATAACGTTTTAGTTACGGAGTGAAAGATGCGTAAGTTAATTATTATTTTATTGTTTGCTGCGGAGCTATTCGCACAGAACTTGAATAAATATTCCAAATATTCCCTTTTTACGGATGAGAAAGCGCGTAAAGTGGGCGATGTAATAACCGTGTTAGTAATGGAATCTTCTCAAGCAATGAACAATGCAAAAACCGCTGCTTCGCGGGATAGCAAAGTGGACCTCAATTTTAGCGGTAGCTTCGGGAGTACCACAGTACCTTCCGTTGCAGGGGAAACCGGAACCGGAAATAACTTCGGAGGTAAAGGCTCTACCGAATCCCACGGTATTGTAAGAACAAGAATTACCGCTATTGTGGATACGGTTTATCCCAACGGGAATCTCGGCATTAAAGGACAAAAGAAAATCTCAATAAACGGCGAAGAACAATATATTAAAATCAGCGGTATCGTTAGACCGGCGGATATTAAAGGGGACAATGTAATTGAGTCCTACAATATCTCCAACGCCGAAATTACCGTTGAAGGCAGCGGTATGATTGACAGAATGCAAAGCCCGGGTTGGTTAACAAAAATATTTCATTGGTTATTCTGAGTAACAAAAATGAAAAAGATTTTTAAAATATCGGTTGTATTTTTACTCGTATTTGTGTTGCACGTTAATGCACAGAGAATTAAGGATATTGCCTACATTCAAGGCAATTCCTCCGTACAATTATTCGGTTACGGATTGGTTGTCGGGCTTGCCCGCACAGGCGACAGCCAGACTCAGCAATTTACCATTCAATCCATCTCGAGTATGTTGAAAAAATTCGGCATTACGGTTTCGCAGAGCCAAATACGTACGAGGAACGTTGCCGCCGTAATGGTAACCGCAACAATCAGTTCTTTCTTGAAGCCGGGGACAAAATTCGACGTAACGGTTTCATCGATAGGAGATGCACGTAGTTTGCAAGGCGGGACTTTGCTTTTAACACCTCTTTCTTCTTTCGGAGGCAGTGAAATTTACGCTTTCGCTCAGGGTCCTCTCTCGGTAGGAGGTTTCGATTACAGCACACCGAGCGGCAATAGAATTGCAAGGAATCACGTCTTAACCGGGCGAGTACCGCAAGGCGGAATAATGCAAGGTAATGCAAAGGTAATGAAGGACACTATGAGCGTTGTACACATCTATTTGAAAGACCCGAATCTAATTACTCTTAACAATATTGTAAAAGCAATAAACACCAATTTTAATAATCAAATTGCCTCTGCGGTTGACCCCTCGGAAGTTACCGTGAAAGTACCTGCTAAATTCAAAACCAATCCGCTTGAATTTTTAGCACAATTGGAAGGACTGAATGTAGAAGAAGATTACCCTGCAAAAGTTGTTTTGAACGAAAGAACGGGTACGGTGGTTGCCGGTGCTAATGTTAAGATTAAACCGGTTACAATCTCTCACGGCGGAATGAACATTATTATTCGCAATTATCCAATAATTTCACAGCCAGGTGCTTTTTCCAACGGAAATACGGTTGTAATGGACAATATGATTCCCTATGTTCAAAGGGACTCTACAAATGTAGTAGCTATCAACGGTGCTTCCACTGTACAGGAAGTAGCAAATGCGTTAAATTCCTTGAAAGTTGAACCGCAGGATATTATTGAAATATTCCAGGCGCTAAAAGAAGCAGGCGCTTTGGTCGGAGAATTAGTGATTTTGTAACTATGAAAGACTTAAACGTAAAAATATCGAACCCGAACAAACATCCCGAGCAGGTTTTCAGAAAACCTCTCGCACGGCATTTATCTAAAATACAGAAGAGGAGATTGGCTACAGTCTCGGAACAGTTTGAAGGTTTGTTAACTTCTTTAATGCTCAAAAGCATGTTCGACAAATCAAACGGATTGTTCGGTAAGGACAGTTACGGCGGCGATTATTTCCAATCAATTTTTGAAATGCAGCTCGGTGATTATATTGCAAGGAACAAAAGTTTGGGAATAGCAAAACAAATTTACCGTAACGTTACAGGAGAGGAATTCGACCCTTCGATGGCAATGCGAAAAATTCACATTTCACAATTGAGTATGGCGAAAATTAAAAACAAAACAGGGCAGGGCAAAGCAATTCAACCGAGCATGGCGGCTCTCGAGAGGCTATCGAAATATGAAAACATTATTAACGCCGCTTCACAAAAATTCGGTGTGCAGGATTCGTTAATAAAATCAATAATCCTTACCGAATCGGCAGCAAAGGAAAATGCCGTTTCGAAAACTAACGCCAAAGGTTTAATGCAGTTAATGGATATCACTGCCGAATCGATGGGCATAAAGGATGTATTTAACCCCGTTGAAAATATTTTCGGCGGGACAAAATATCTTTCTTCCTTATTCGGATTGTTCGGCAACGATTTGGATTTGACTTTGGCGGCTTACAATGCAGGACCTGAAAACGTTAAAAAACACAACGGAATTCCACCTTTCGAGGAGACAAAAAATTACGTTAAAAGAGTAAAAGCATATTTAAATTTCTTTGGTGATTGAAATGGTAAAAGAACTTTTTGAAATAATGGAAAACTTAAATAACAATTTGGAACATCTGCTTATCGTATCGCGGGATAAGCGAAAGGCTATTGTCCAAAGGGATTTGGAAGGCTTGGAGGCAAGCATTAAATCCGAGGAAAAACTTCTAAACGAAATTCATAAGCTCGAAAACAGCCGTTTGGGAATTTTGAAAAGTTTTAATTCCGACGAGCCCGTGGATGAAAAAGAAAAAGTTGATTTGCTAATGAATAAAATCTCCTCCGAACTTCCCGAAAAGCTGAGTGAACATTTGAGCTATTTACGAAATAAAATGAAGGAAGTCAGCAGACATATTAAAAGCGTTAATCAGCAAAATATGTTTTTAATCGAAAGCTCGCGTGAGGTTTTGCGAATGCTCTTCTCGGAATTAAAAGGAAACAAGGAAAGTTTTATGGTTAACCGGAAAGTTTAATGGCAATAAGTAGAATTTTTAACATATCGACAAGAAGTTTAGCTACTTACCGGAAAGCAATGGACGTAGCCGCCCATAATGTTGCTAATGCAGGCAACCCCGATTATTCGAGGCAAAAGCTTTCCATTGAATCGGATATGCCGCAAAAAGGTGCTCGCTTTTACTGGGGCAGCGGTATTAGAATCGGAGATTTGCGGCGGGTACACGATGCATTGGTTGACTCTCAAATTATTAGAAATAATCAAAGATACGCCGCTTACAAAAAGCAGTCTGAAATTTTGGGGCAAATCGAATCCGTTTTCGGCGAACCTTCGGAATACGGACTTTCCAATTACATCAATAGATTTTTTGATTCTTGGACATCCCTTTCTTCTTCGCCGAACTCAATTGAAGCAAGAAAAGAGGTAGTGTATTCGGCTCAAAATTTATCTACGAAAATTTCGGATATCTACCAACAATTAAATTTAATTGAATCGGATATTGTAAATTCCTTCCGAGAAAAAACAACTCAAGTAAATAGTTTGCTTACGCAAATAAGAGATTTGAATAAGAAGATTTTCGAATCCAAGGCAATGAATGCCGAACCCAATGATTTAATGGATAATAGAGATAAGCTGATAAAAGATTTAAGTAAACTTGTTGATGTAAAAGTAAATTATGATACGAACGGAATTGCCACTATTTATATCGGCGGAATATTTGCCGTGAACTCCGATGCGGTTACACAGTTTACAATGGACAGAAAAGAAGGCAAATTGAGTTTGAAAACCGTTAAAGGCGGAGTAAAAACAGCATTAACTACAGGCGAGATGTCGGCTTTAACCGATGCTTTTACAAATAAAATCACTAATTACAAAGAGAAGTTAAAAACCATTTTCAATAAAATTGTCGATGAAGTAAATACTGTTCACGAAAAAGGTTACACAATTGACAACCCGCCTCAGCAGGGTATTAAGTTTTTCGATTCATTCGAAAACGGCAAGCTGCAAATAAACGAGCAGGTTATTCGAGACCCGATGAAAATAGCAGTTTCTTCCGACGGCACGGCAGGCAACGGCGACCTTGCAGTGGAGCTTGGTGCCATTAAAGACAAAAAAATATTTGACGGCATGACAATCGGCGAATATTACAGCGAAATGATTAATGACATCGGCAATACCGTGAACAATGCAAATAGCTCCAAAGAATCTATTAACTTGGTTTTACAGCAGCTGAAATCACAGCGGGATTCTTATTCCGCCGTTTCCATCGACGAAGAAATGACGAACATTTTAAAATATCAAAAATCGTACGACGCTTCGGCAAAATTGGTTAAAGTGGCAAATGAAATGTTAGATACTTTATTAAATATGGTGTGAGGAAATGAGAATTTCAGACAGCATGATGAATAGGAATTTCGTTTACAGCATCAACTCCCAAAAGAGTGAAGTTGAGAAATTGCGTGAACAGATTGCCACACAAATTCGCGTTAACCGTCCCTCGGATGACCCCCGCGCTTCCGCAAGAATAATGAATATTAACGGTCAGTTAAGCGCAACGGATAAATACAAAAGCAACATTGAAAACAGTTTAACATTCTTAAACCAAACATCTCTTACGATGCAAGGTATTTTGGATGAAGTTTCCAAGATTGACGTCCAGCTTACGCAATTTCAGAATGCGGGAGTAACCGGGAACGAAGATGTTTATTCCAACGAACTTTCCCTTTCACTTGATTCAATCTTAAATTTGGCAAATCAAAAATTTGAAGATAAATATATTTTCGGCGGGACCGATTATTCGAGCAAGCCTTACGATTACACGGCAGGTAAGGAAAATGTAATTCAGAAAGCAACCAGTACCGCCGGTAAAGTCAGAGTTAAAATCTCTCCCAATATTGTGCAAGAAATTAACGTAACCGGTGCGGAACTGTTCGGTACTGTTCTGAAATATGACGGCAACTTGGATTCTACCGCAAAGGTCGGGGATACAGTCACCAATAAAAACAAAGTTTACGACGTCGATGGAAATGAATATGAAGTTGAAACCGAAATCACAAAAACCGCCGTTGGAAAATACAGCTTAACTTACAAAGTTACCGATTCAAAGGGGAATGCGGTAACCGATAATAAGACAAAACCTTTGGAAATTTCTTTTGACCCTGTAAGACATACTGTTAAGTCTATTAACGGACACTCGCCTAAAATGGTTGCCGTTAATGCAAAAGGCGATACTTTGAGCTTTTATTTGGATGTAAATAATTTGGTTACAAAGGAAGGAAGTTCTTCGTTAAATTCAAACTTAAACCAGAAGATGGATATTTTTAATGTAATTGCAAAATTGCGCGATACCATTAAAGCAGGCAAGCAACCCACTGACGAAATGATTAAAGCAGTTAAAGATTTTCACCAAAAACTTTTGAACAAAATGTCTGAAGTGGGAGCTGTAATTAACCGCTTGAACGACAACAAAGAGATGATAAACAATCAGCAGCTATCTTTACAAGAAGTGATTTCAAAAGAGCAAGACGTTGATGTCGCCGATGCGGTTTCACGAATGCAATATTACGATTATCTTTTACAAGTTTCTTACAAAATGTCTTCAATGATTTTACCAAAATCGATATTGGATTACTTATGAAAAAATATGCATCAATTAACGGGTTAATAATAGCAATCGCTTCTATTTTCGGAGCATTCTTAATCGAAGGCGGAGCATTAAAAGCATTATTCCTAATTGCTCCTCTTTTAATTGTTTTCGGCGGGACTTTTGCCGCGGCTATTATTGGTTTCGGTTACGATAAGGTGAAAGATTTCTTTAAATTCGTTAAAATTGCTTACTTTCCCCCCGAATATGATTTGGAAAATTTGGTAGAAACATTTTACCAATTGGCTTTAAAGGCTCGTAAGCAAGGTTTACTCGTTCTTGAAGACGATGTTGAAAGTATTGAAAATTTCTTCACACGCAAAATGCTCCGTTTTATGATTGACGGACTGGATAACAAGTCGTTGGAAGAAATGGCTGAGCTCGAAATGCTTGCAATTGAAGACAGGCATAATTCGAACATTAGCTTGTTTAGTAAAATGGGTGGTTACGCACCTACTATGGGAATTTTAGGAACGGTTATGGCATTAATAATGACTTTGGCTAATGCCGGTACCGACCCCAACATTTTAATCAGAAGCATTGCCTCGGCATTCATCGCCACTTTGTGGGGTGTGCTTTCTGCTAATTTACTTTGGTTACCAATTAGTGATAAGTTGAGAGAATGTCACCAACAAGAAAAACTGATGATGGAAATGGGCTTGGAGGGGACGTTAGCGTTGCAGAGCGGGGAAATCCCGATGCTCCTGAAGAGCAAATTAATAGCAATGCTACCCCAGAAGAGCCAGAGACATCTGATAGGTTAGAAGAGGAAAAATCTTCTGCGACCGAAGAAAGATCTCGCCGAAGATTACGAAGAGCTCTTTACTCTAATCGTCAGCAATCGGATAGCGAAGATAAAAACCGCTATTTAATTACCTATGCCGATTTGATTACTCTTTTGTTAGGGCTTTTTATTATCCTCTACGCCATTTCCAACATCGACCTAAACAAATACAAGAAGATGATGAACCTGATGGGAAATATTTTTGGGAATGAAAAAATAGAAAAAGTTAATCAAGCCGGTGCCGGTAAAGGAGCACCCACAAAATCGGCGAAAAAAGAAACTTCCCAAATGCAGCAGTTAAAGACTAAAATCGGTGCAATTGTCAACAATTATCATTTGGGAGATTCATTTAAAATATTGGATAATAAGCGGGGTGTTACTTTGCGAATCCAAGAAAAAGTGATTTTCCCGTCAGGAAAGGCTAATTTAAATAACAGTTTTAAAACAGTTCTTTTGAAAGTAGCAAGAGTTTTGCGTAATATCAGAAATGACATTCGCGTGGAAGGACATACGGATAACGTACCTATTAAGTCCAAACAGTATCCTTCGAACTGGCATTTATCGGTAGCAAGGGCATTAAACACTGCCTATTTCTTAATAAATCAAGGCGGATTAAACCCGGACAAAGTTTCAATCGTGGGTTACTCGGAATACCGCCCCATTGCCGATAATTCAACACCCGAAGGAAGAGCACAAAATAGAAGAGTTGACATAGTAATAATAAAATAGAGTAAACATGAAAATTAAAACATTACAATTCGGCGAGCTCGAATATCAAAACGAGCAAATATTAAAATTCGAAAAAGGTATTTTCGGTTTCGAAGAACTAAAGAAATTCCTTTTAATTAAAAAGGAAGATGAATTATTTTATTGGTTAAATTCAATTGAGGAACCGGAGCTGGCTTTCCCGTTAATCGGTATTCGAATGATAGACGACGAATATCCGCAGAAGGAAAATTACGAGGCTTTCGGGATTGTTAAATTCGATAAAGACCCGGCTAAAATTACAGTTAACCTATTAGCTCCGGTTTACATTAGCCAAAATGAAAAAGCTGGATATCAGACAATCCTTGACAACGAAAACGGTTATCCGGTGGAATATCCTTTATTCAAGCAATAGGATGGAGAAGAAATGCTAATTTTAAAAAGAAAAGTAGATGAAGCTATAAAGATTAATCGAAACATTACGATAAAAATATTGGAAATAAACGAAAATCAGGTAAAGATTGGGATTGATGCGCCGCGTGAAATTGAAATTTTGAGAAGCGAATTAATCGAGAACGTTAAAGAAAACGTTAAAATAGCTCAGGAGGCAATAGTTAATAAGCCTAAAGATCTTGGGAATTTAAGCATTAATAAATTAAATAAGAAATAAAGATGGAAACGACAGGAAAAATTACGGTTTTAGTTGTGGATGATTCCAATGTAATCCAACATGCGTTGAAAAACTTCTTTAGGGAATACAATTTTGAAGTGTTTACATCGAGTGACGGACTTGAGGGAATTGAAATGGCAAGAGTACACACACCGAATGTGATTTTCCTTGACCTGATGATGCCTAATTTGGATGGGATTAAAATGCTTCAAGTTCTGAGAGTGTTAGAAGAACTGAAAGATATTCCGGTTGTTGTAATCAGCGGTAATACCAGCAGAGGCAATGTACTTAAGGCAATAGAAGCAGGGGCAAATACGGTTCTTTCCAAACCTCTCCACAAAGAAGTTTTAAAAAAGACATTAAAAGAAATTTTGGGAGATGAAATTCTCTCCCGCTCAAAAACCCATTCCATTAGTACAAAAGAAGAAGAAGAAATTTCCGAACAGATGAAAAACTTTTTCTTTCAAAGTTTTAAAAATAAAATTCCCGCCTTGAGCGAGTATGTCAAAAGGAAAGATAAAAATAAAGTCTATGAAATTGTTCACCAATTGAAAGGCGCGGGAGCAACCGCCGGTTTCCCGGAAATAACGGAATATTCAACCAAATTTGAAACTCTTCTAAATGCTTCTCCCATCGATTGGGAACAAGCTTCAAAGTTCAACGAGTTTTTAAATAAAAAATTTAATGATATTTCAAATAAATTAAATTAGCAGTGTAAAATGCTTGTAATTATTGGAATTGTAATAGTTTTCGGTGCGATTATCACGGGTTTTACAATAGCCGGAGGTAACATTGTCCTACTTATTCAAGTAGCGGAGTATATTACAATAGGGGGAGCGGCGTTGGGAAGTTTCCTTGTAGGTACACCGATGCCGGTAATTAAGAAAATCTTTGCATTGTTACCCAAAGTACTTAAAAGTGAAAATTTTTCGAAAGAGGATTATCTTAATTTGCTAAAATCATTTAACGATTTATTCTTAGTAGCGCAGAGAGACGGCCTTCTCTCCATCGAATCCCACGTGGAAAACCCCAAGGAGAGTGAAATACTTTCCCGGAATGCCAAATTCATTGAAAATGAATTTATTAGTAATTTTTTCTGCGATACACTAAAAGTAATGCTTTCGGGCGGCGTCCCGCCTCATGAATTGGAAAGCTTAATGGATTCCGAGATAGAGACTTACGAAGCCGAGAACAAACCCGTACCGGCCTCAATTACAAAGTTAGCGGACGCATTTCCCGGTTTGGGAATTGTTGCTGCGGTTTTGGGTATTATCGTTACAATGGCTTCCATTAGTGAAGGAGCCGAGGCAGTTGGTCATCACGTTGCCGCTGCTTTGGTAGGAACTTTTCTCGGTGTTTTGATGTCCTATGGCGTCTTTAATCCTTTTGGCTCTGCTTTGGAGCATGTAATTGATCATGAGATTCGCTATATGGAAACAATTAAAACCTGTATCGTATCTTACGCGAAAGGGAATCCGCCTATTGTTGCTGTGGAAATGGCAAGAAGAACAATTTATTCGGACGTTCGACCGACTTTCTCCGAATTGGAAGATTATATGCGTGGAGGTAAGGAATAATGGCAGATGAACAGCCTCCCATAAAAATAGTTAAAAAGAAAGGACATGGCGGTCATCATGGGGGTGCATGGAAAGTAGCGTATGCTGATTTTGTAACTGCTATGATGGCGCTTTTTATTGTGCTTTGGGTTCTTAGTCAAAGCGACGAGGTTAAACAAGCCGTTGCTCATTATTTTAAAGATCCCGTCGGATTTAGTGCTAAATCCAGCGGTGTAATAGGGGAGGGGAGAAAAGATTCAGGCAAGAAAAATCGAATCGCTACTAAAAGTATTAGTATGAGAGAATTCGAACAAAAAAAATTCGAAAAATTAAAAGTTCAAATCCAAAAGGATATTGGGAGAAACAAAGCCTTTGTAAAATTAGCAGGACAAGTTGAAATAGAAATGGTTGATGAGGGGTTAAGAATTGAAATGATTGATAAAAAAAATAATTATTTCTTTGACATAGGAAGCGCACATTTAAAACCGGCGGCAAGAGAGCTATTACAAAAAATTGGAGAAAAATTAAAAGCACTTAAAAATAAAATTGTAATCGAAGGGCATACGGATTCCCGTAAGTTTGTTAGACAAAACGGCGGTTACACAAATTTTGAATTGAGCGCCGATAGAGCAAACGCAGCCCGTCGTGCTCTTATTGAAGGGGGACTACCGGTAAAGCAAATCGACCAGGTACGGGGCTATGCCGACAGAAGATTAAGAGACCCTGCACATCCTTACAGCCTTGTGAACAGAAGAATAAGCATAATAATTAAATATGGAGATAAATCATGAAAGAAACAATTTTTGTTGTTGAAGACGACACATTTGCTCAGCAATTTTACGGTTTTATCCTAAACAAACACGGATACGAAACCATTATTACTGACGATGTGGAAAAGATTTTAACGAAAATGGACAAAGAAGAACCTGTATTAATAATAATGGACGTTAACTTAACAAATTCCTATTTAAATGGAGAAAAAATTGACGGAATAGGATTTTCTAAGTATATTAAAAGTCAAAAAAAATATAATTCCATTCCTATCCTTGTTATTACGGCTCATTCTTATGAAGCGGAAAAGAAAAAAATTTTAGAAGAAAGCATGGCTGACGGGATTTTCCCTAAGCCGATTTACGATTTTAATAAATTACTGGATAAAATTAACGAACTAAAAAGAAAAAAAGCAGCATGAAAAATCAAATTATTTTAGTTGAAGACGATGAAGATACAATTTTTATTTTTGAAAATCTTCTGCTTAAAAATGATTTTGAGGTGAAAGTCGCCAGGAACGGCGAAGAAGCTCTTAAAATAATTGACGAAGGTTTTTATCCCCAGGTTGTTTTGGCAGATTGGACAATGCCTGTAATGGACGGACTTCAACTTTGTAAGGTGATTAAATCCGAAGAAAAATATAAATCTCTTTATTTTATTATGCTTACTTCTCGCTCCTCAGTTCAAGACCGTATCATCGGTTTGGAAGCGGGAGCGGATGATTTCCTGATGAAGCCTATCGACAACACCGAACTTATTGCAAGAATACGCTCCGGGATAAGAATTTTCGAACTGCAGGCGGAGCTTGCCAAAGTGGAACACAGCAAGGCTCTCGTTGAGATGGCTTGCACATTGGGACATAAATTCAATAATCCCTTGAGTAGTTTAACCATTTCACTCGATTCCCTTAAGGACGAATTACCCGAAGACGTTAACGAAAAAGTCAAAGATGACTTAAAAACCATCGACGAATCAATAAAAAGAATTAATGATTTGGTTAAACAACTAACAAAGTTAGATGACCCCAAAATAATTAATTACTTGGACGGTCAAGGAATGTTAGATTTGGAATAGCTGCACCAAGCTCCCCCTAAACTTTTTTATTTTTCTCTCGATAATAAGAGCGGGAGAAGAATATGCTTGATAAAATAGCAAATATCGAACTTAATTTGGCAGGTAAAAACAGAAAAAGAACTTTTACGAAAAAGAACTTTTCGGAAATTTACATTGCTCACAAACTTTCCGCTAAGGACATTTTAGCAATTTCCCCTGCATTTAAATTACTCAAAAAGCATTTTTTCGAAGTTAAAGATTTTAACAAAAATACTTCCGATTCGTTTGGACTTTCCTTTGCACTTGAGGAATTTCTCTTTCAAGTAAATCCCCATACTTCGCAAATAATAGATATGCACGAACTGGAATATTTCGTAAGCAAACGAATAGACGGGAAAATTAAAGTAAATATTTTGGCAAGAACAAAAATTAGCGACGACATTGAAGAGTTTTCGTCAATTGAAATGGATTCGTTTAGATTTTTATTTAAAAGAATAAATGACTTAAAAATTACCCGCACCGTTCATCTTCAAAATACACTGGCTTTAAACAACTTGTTGGACAGAATTTATTATGAAATATTAGACAACTTTACAAAAATAAATTATGTTGTTGTTAAGTTTATTGATTTGGCTATGGGTAAAAACTTAATCAAAAAATGTAACGAAACCGAGAATTTTAACGAGGCGGTTTTAATTAAAAAGATTCAACCGGTAGAAGATAAAAATGTTTGACAACGAAAATCTTAGCCCCATAATCGGCGATATCCTTTCAGAGATAGAGAAACAAAATTTGAAGGATGAAAGTCGCATACTTTTAATTTGCGATATTAATTTTAATGTGGCTTTCGTCAGCTCCTTTTTGGACAGATGGCGTAAGATATCTTCCCTGAATGAAATAATTACGGAACCTGATTTGACGGCAATGCTTACAATATTTACACAAAACAGAATAAATTCTCTTAATCTTGAAATCTCCATCGACTGGCGGGAGGAAAATGAAATTCTGGATTACAAAGTTGACATTACAAAACTTCATATCTCCAAGGTTGAATATTTCCTTATCGTTTTTGAATCCTTAAACAAGAGATCAAAGATAGAAAGGAAAATCAATAGCCTGACTTACGCATTGGATTACGGCGGCATTCCCGTAATAATAACCGACGAGAATAGCGAAATAATTTATTCCAGCTCAAAGTTTGAAGAAATACTAAATGTTGAAATAGAGGAGCTTTACAGAACGAAATTGGTTGATGTTTTAGCTCCCAAAATAACAATGGGGGAGTTGAACATTCTCAAGCATGCTCTTCAAAATCACGAGCCTTGGAAAAA
This sequence comes from Melioribacteraceae bacterium, assembly GCA_015486905.1. Classification (GTDB taxonomy): domain Bacteria; phylum Bacteroidota; class Ignavibacteria; order Ignavibacteriales; family Melioribacteraceae; genus WFQV01. Next base: position 20,754 of record WFQV01000496.1, read on the forward strand.
AACTTTAATAATAGAGAAAAATAACAAAACTTCTTATTACGAATTTCTTCTTTTCCCGGTTGATTACGAAGAAGGCAGCCCGAAAAGCTTTATTCTTACCGCACACGATATTACGGATTTTATTTTAAAGCACCAGGAAATAAGACGTTCCGAAAAGTGGCTTCATTCCATTATCGATAATATTTCCGATATGCTCGCCGTTTTCCATATTGACGAAAAAAATCACTGCCTGTTGAAAATTTCAAACCGCAGCTTCAATAAATATATCGGGATTCAAGACATTACCGGATATGGAATTCATGATTTGTTCCAAATTGAGGAGGCGGAATTAATTCTTCAACAAATGAGAAGAGTTAAAAAAAACGGTAAGAGAAACGTACACTTCGAATGCAAATTAAATGAGACAGAACCGATTTACGAAGCAGTCGGAACAGTCATGTTCGACCCCATCGACGAGAAAGATTATTTCATATTTATCTTTAAAAATATTTCGAACCGCATTGCGTATGAACGTCAACTTGAAATAGCGTTCAAAGAAGAATTGCGCCTTAATAAAATGAAGACCGAATTCCTCGAAAACATGTCGCACGAATTGCGTACGCCTGCGAATGCAATAATCGGTTACAGCGAGATTTTGGACGATGCGTTTAAAGAAAAAGACATCGAAACAATAGGCGAAATTGCGCCGGGATTAAAAGAGGTCATTAATAGATTGGTTAAATTATTCGACAATATTGTCAACATTGCCGAAACGAAGTCGAACGAAATTAAAATAAAAATCGAGAAAATAGACCTGAACATCCCTTTAAATGAAGTTCGAATAAACTTTGAAAATCTTGCGGTTACCAAAGGATTAAAATTTGAGGCGGAACTTTCCGCCGATAGTCTTTGGGTCGAAGCCGATAACGACGTTTTGCAAAAAATATTTTACGCGCTTATTGATAATGCAGTTAAATACACGGATGAAGGAAAAGTTTTTATTAAAACTTATACCGAGAATGATTTTGCTTACGTCGAAATAAACGACACCGGCAAAGGAATTGAGAAAAAGAAATTGAATGAACTTTTAATACCCTTTAACCAAGGGGAAGAAGGGTACACAAGGAATTTTCAAGGCGCCGGGTTGGGACTTTCCCTCGCTTACAGATTAACTTTAATGATTGGGGGCAAAATATTTATTAACAGCAATCAACAAGGAACTTCAATAACGCTGCAATTTCCATTAACCGAGAAAGATTAAAAACAAACGAATAATTGTTCTTTGGCTCTTGTCAATCGTTACTCGTCGTTTGTCATTCGTAAATAATTAATCATCGTTATGTTGTTCATGGTTTAATGGATTAGAGGGTTAAAGGGTTAAAAGATAAAAAGGCAAAGAGGTAAAAAGGTACAGAGGCTCAAAGGTACAGAGGTACAAAGGCTCAGAGGAAATAGTGAGCGGATGACGGTGAACAGAAGATTTTGAATTATGAATGTTGAATGATGAATGAAAAGTTGTCAGAAGGAGTAGGAGATGAATAGTATCCTCAATCAAATCTTCGTTTTTTTTGTCAAAATATTTTTGCTGTAAAGTTTTTAATTCATAATTAATTTGTTGTCTCTTTGCATCTGTACCTTTGAACCATTCACTATTTACAATTCAAAAATAATCTTTCTGTGTTTAATCCGTGCAAATCTGTGGTTTATTTTTCCGTGCAAACCTGCCCGCTGGCAGGCGGGTCTGAGGATTTTCTTTCCTTTAACCACCAGCCTTCATTTCATTTCGGCGTGGCAGGCAGATAACACAGATTATTTC
>WFQV01000497.1 GCA_015486905.1 Melioribacteraceae bacterium
GACTTAAAGATTAAAGAATATTAAAAACTTTCGCTAATTTTTTCAAATGGCAATGCATGAATATTTTTCTTTAATTTCTTGACAAGAAAAGAAAAAAAAACAAGGATTTAAATTGTAATACTATAATGACAAAAAATTTATTACGCAGATTAACCGACCGTTTACCCTTTTAACTGCGGGAACCATTCAAAAACTTTCTCGAGGAAATAATTGGCTGAATTTTCCCAAGTAAAATTATTTGCCCATTGAATTGCATTAGTCGAGAATTCTTTTCTTAGTTCTTCATCTCTGAGAAGTCTGCCGATTTTTTCAGCCACTTCGGTTCGGTCATCCATATTAACCAAAAATCCTGTTTTAAAATCAAGTATGGAATCGCGAAGCCCGTGAACGTTGGAGCCGACAACCGGTGTACCCATAGCATTTGCTTCAATAACCGTAATTCCCCAGCCTTCTTTCATGGCAAGTGTAACAAACACCCAAGCCTTGCCCAATTCCTTTGCTTTCTGTTCTTCGGTAAGAAAGCCTAAAAATTTTACGTTCTTTTCCAATTTTTTCCTCTTCACATAATCACGGAGGTTCGGCAAATAATCCCCCCTTCCGCCAATCCTAAACTGCAGTCCGGGGAATTCCGTTAGCAGCAAAGGTAATGCGTCTATCACCTTTTCAATTTGCTTGTATTTCTTAATTCTGCCGATGTATGCAATAGTCGGTTTTTTAGCTTTCTCCGCCTTTACGGATTTGTACAAATTATGGTCAATTGCATTGTAGAGGAAATCAATCTTTTCGGGATTAAGTCCCAGTTCAATCAGCTCGTCCCTTGTACTTGGTGAAACCGTAAAGATAGGCACATCGCCGTAAATAAAAGGCAGTTGCTGTTCTTTGTAGATGATGTATTTAGCCAAAGGCTTGGGAAGTTCTTTGTAGAGCGAATCCCCGTGAATGTGGTGAATAATGCCCACAAGAGGAAGTTTAACGTACTTAGGTGTAAAGAGAGGAATTTTTGAAATATCGTCCACAACCAAATCGAAATCTTTTTCGTGTAATTTGTATTTGTAAAAAATCTTCGCCTGCTTGTCGAAAAAATGTTTGCTCCCGGTTCTAATGATTTTAATTCCGTCAATAGTTTCTCTCTCTGGAGCTCCTTTAAACTTATGGGCAAGGAGTGTAACTTCATGTCCCTTAGCGGCAATGCGTTTAAATATTTCGTGCATATGGACTTCCGCGCCGCCCATCTCGGGATTTTTAATGCATCGCCAATTTATTACAAGAATTCGCATAATTACTTCTTCATTTTTTTTGGAAAATAAAAATACAAAATCATTTTATTAAAAGAAGCCTTTAAATAACTTATTATTTAGGCAGCGAAATATATCTTAGTGGTACATGTTTAAAATAGGTGGCAAAAAATAAAAAAGATAAGAAAGAAGAAACCAGAAATAAGAAATAGTTAGACGCAATACGTTAGATCTGATGACCGGTGAGTTGAAAAAGGAAAGTGAACAATGAAATAAAATGCTCAAAAACAATGTCGCACAGATTAACAGTTCCGCGACATTTTAGGGGACTTCTCGCAATGTCTGACAAGTGCTTTTTGTACAACACTCCGGTGTGAGGACAAAATTATTGAAATAAACAAATAAAAATCTACGGGGATCTTTTCAGCGGAAAATTTACACATCTCACAAATTGAAGAGGCAGATTTGCCTTAAAGAATATTCTTCCTTAAAATCTCAGAAAAATTTTAATGCAGAACGGAAGTAATAACATTCATCAGCAAATCGGGGACAACACCAAAGACCAAAACCGCTAACGCCGAGAGAGCCACAGCCGTAAGTCCCGGAATGTTTTTCTCGATTGTAAAATCTTCCTTCTCGTCTTTGAAGTACATATAAACAACAACACGCAAATAGAAATAAACACTGATTGCGCTTGCGGTAATGCCGATTACAGCCAGCCAAACAAGGTTTTGCTCAATTGCACCTACAAAAACGTAATATTTTCCGAAGAAGCCCGCCAAGGGGGGAATACCTGCCAAAGCAAACATAAAGAGAGCCATAAATCCCGCCAACACAGGGTTCTTTTTATTTAATCCAGCGTAACTGTCCAAATCGACTCTGTTGTCGTTCTCGCCTTCGATTATTGAAATCACACCGAAAGCGCCGAGGTTCATAAACGCGTAGGCAGCAAGGTAGAAAATTATCCCTGCAATACTTGTAACGTTCCCCGCGGCAAGTCCAATGGACATATAGCCTGCGTGAACGATGGAGCTGTAAGCAAGCATTCTTTTAAGATTTTTCTGTGCAATTGCTACAATACTGCCGTAAAGCATTGAAAGCAACGAAATGGCAATAAAGTAATCCTCAAACGTGTGAGGAGCGCTACCGGTGGTAACCGCCGTTAACGTAATAATCAAAACGCTGAAAGCCGCAGCTTTTCCGATTGTGGACATAATGCCGGTAACGGTCGTAGCCGAACCTTGGTAAACATCAGGCACCCACATGTGAAACGGGAAAGCGGCAATCTTAAACGAGAAGCCTATTAAAAACAGACCCATTCCAATTACAAACAAAGGCTTGTGAATTAAGTTTATGAAGTGCCTGAACATAAAATCCAAATTCGTGTTGCCCATTGAACCGTAAATAAGCCCAATACCGTAAACTACAAAGCCCGTTGCAAAAGCACCGAGAAGAAAATATTTTAACGAAGCTTCGTTAGCAGATAATTTTTTCCTATTAATTCCCGCAAGGATGTAAAACGAAATGGACATCAATTCAAGTCCCAAGAAGACCGTGAACAAATCCAGAGAACCTGCGAGCAGCATCATTCCCAAGACGGAGGTGAGAACAAGTATGTAAAACTCACCGAAATAAGCGCCGAACTTTTTAATGTAATTAACAGAGCTTAGTACGGCAATCATTGCACCGAAATTAAAAATGAAATTGAAGATTGCGGATTTGCCTCCCACATGAAGCATTCCGTAAACTTCCGTGCTGATAGATATTTGGTAAAGAGAAATTATTGCATTAGCCAGAAGTACAAGCACGGAAAACCAAGATAAAATTTCTTTGCTCTTCTCCGTGGAAATCTCAATTACCACCGCTAAAACAATAGCGGACCCCAGAACAATAAACGGCAATATTTGCAAAAAGATTGAATTTTCCATAGTCGCCTTTACTCAAAAAATAAAATATCGTCTTCCACTTTCTCTATTTTTAATTTGTGGTCTTCGTCAATCGAGATGTTCAACTTTTCGTGGTTATTGAAATCAAAGATGTTATTCCCTTCCTGCACCACAACCATTTTAATTCCTTTGTATTTCGAAACAGCTTCTTCCAAATCTTTAACTTCATGAAAGTAAATCTCGGTAAAATTTTCCATCATTTTGTAGCAAGCACCTTTTTTGGAAGTACTGAAATCGGTGATTATTTCATTTTCAAAAATCACCTTTAAAATGTGGCAACGAAAAGGCAAAAGAACTCTGTTACCAAAATAGAGTCCGTAAGCACCGGTTTTTAAAACTTCTTTAATAGTAGCCATTATCCTCTCCCAAAGAAAAATACTAACCAAACAATTGTAAAAATAGGAATTAAAATCGGAATAGCATATTTAATAAAATAAGTATGAAAACTGGGCATTTTAATACCCGAACGTTCTGTAATGGATTTGACCATAAAATTCGGTCCGTTCCCGATGTACGTCATTGAGCCGAAGAAGACCGCACCAACTGAAATTGCCTGCAAATAAAGCGGGTCAAGCATCTGGAATTTATGAACCTCTGCGGCAATGTTGACATTCAATCCCCACTTACCCATTGCGGCGCTAAGGAAATTAACGAACGTCGGCGTATTATCGAGGAATCCCGATAAAGCACCGGTTGACCAATAAAACACGCCGGAGTTTAATTGATTGCCGTAAGTATGAGCTTCGTGAGCAATTAGTTGTAGTGCGGGAACCATAGTGGCAAATATTCCAACGAAAAGATAAGCAACTTCACGAATAGGTTCGAACTCAAATTCGTTAGCTTTAAGAATTTCTTTGTCGGCTGTCTTAAACGAAGCATAAATTACAATGAACATTATTATTTCGCGGAACCCGAACGGTAGAGGCTCTAAAGAAGGTACCCAAGGCATCACCGCCGGGTCGATGAAAACGGCAATTAAAATCACTAACAAGTACAGTAAATTAATTTTACCTTTAAAGACGATACTACCGTTATATTCGGTTTCGTCTTTCGGTTCCATTCGCACGTGTCGCCAATCGAAGACGTAAAACACAGCTAACACAAGCAGAACCGTAGGCAGCCAAATGTGCCAGTTGTTTTCAAGAAACCAGAAGAAATCAATCCCTTTCAAGAACCCGAGGAACAACGGCGGGTCTCCAATAGGTGTTAAAGCACCGCCGATATTGCTAATCAAAAAGATGAAAAAGATAATGTGATAAGGATGAATTCTTTTCCTATTAAACTTAATATAAGGACGTATTAAAACCATCGACGCACCCGTAGTACCGATAATATTGGACAAGATTGCGCCGATAAAAAGAATAATCACATTTACCAAGGGTGTCGATTTCTTGTTCACATCGATTAAAATTCCGCCCGAAGCTACAAAAAGAGAGCCGAGCAAAGCGATAAAAGAAATGTATTCGGCTAAAGTGTGCATTAAGATATGGGTGTCCTTAAGAACCGTCATATAATAAACCACCGGAATCAATCCGAGGAAGATGGAAACTTTCGGGTAATGCTTTTCCCAAAATCTATGGTAGAAAAGAGGTCCGGTAGCAATCATCAACAGAATAATAACGAAGGGAAGCACCATATAAGGAGACGGTAATTCTTTCTCAATACTGCTTACGGCACCTCCTTCCTGCGTCCCGGCAAATACAACATTAGTTGCAATAAAGAAAAAAAGAAAAGCAAGTATTTTTCTGAAAAATCCCTTTCGCATAAATTATCCTTTAGAGAAAATTAAATGTAAAAGAACTAACCGTATGTAATATACCTTGCGTTGCGGCGTGGGAAACGCTTAAAAACGTATTTGGGTAAACTCCAATCCACACAATAAAAATTAAAATAGGAATTAGAACAACCAACTCGCGTGCATTCATATCCTTCAAAGATTCCAACTTTGGATTTGTAACTTTGCCCCACACAACACGCTCGTACATCCAGAGCAAATAAACAGCGGCAAATATCACTCCCGTTGCACCGAAGATTACAAACCACCAACTTCCCAAAACCTGCGATTGGAACGAACCCAAAAGAATTAAAAATTCTCCGATAAATCCGTTTAAGCCGGGTAAACCGATTGAAGAAAGAGAAACTATCATTAAAATAGTTGCGTAAATCGGTACTAACTTGGCTATTCCGCCGTAGTAAGCAATTTCACGCGTGTGAGTACGTTCGTAAATTATTCCCACCAAAAGGAACAAAGCTCCCGTTGAAAGACCGTGGTTAACCATTTGAATTACAGCACCCTGTACGGATTCCGGCGTCAAAGCAAAAATTCCCAGCACTACAAAGCCCAAGTGGGAAACGGAAGAGTAAGCAACCAACTTCTTCATATCTTTTTGAATCATCGCAACGAGTGCGCCGTAAATAATGCCTATTACGGCAAGCACGGAAATGTAAGGTGCGTAAAGAACCGTCGATTGCGGGAAAAGGGGAAGACAAAATCTTAGTATTCCGTAAGTTCCCATCTTAAGTAAAACCCCGGCAAGTATTACCGAACCGGCTGTAGGCGCTTCCACGTGAGCATCGGGCAGCCAGGTATGTAGCGGAAAAATAGGAACTTTAATTGCAAAACTAATAAAGAAAGCAAGGAACATATAGCGTTGAATTTCGTGCGGTACGGTAGGACCAACGCGGTAAAGCTCCAAAAGATTTGTTGTAAAGTATCCTATTTGGTTGGAAGCGTAAACGGCTAACCAAATAATTGCAACAAGCATCAACAAACTGCCGGCCATCGTGAAAACGAAAAATTTAACCGACGCGTAAATCCTACGCTCCCCGCCCCAAATTCCAATAATAAAATACATTGGAATAAGCATTGATTCCCAAAATACGTAAAACAGGAATAAATCGAGCGAGACGAAAACGCCAATCATTGCCGCTTCCAAAAAGAGCATAAAGAAAGTAAAAAGTTTTACGTTCTTCTTAATTGCACTCCAACTTGAAATCAAAGTTAACGGTGAAATAAAAGTTGTTAGCAAAATAAGGAGTAATGATATTCCGTCAATTCCTACGGAATAAGAAATGTGCAAACTTTTAACCCACTGAATTTGGTGTGTGAATTGAAAAACCGAAAGCGAGGAATCGAACTTAAAATAAATTACCACCGAGATAATGAAAGCAATAGTAGAAACGGCTACGCCGAACCAGCGGATTAAACTTTCCTTCCCTTTGGGTAACAAAAGGATGACTACACTTCCGATTATCGGAGTAAAGAGCAAATATGTTAACAAATAACTTTCCATAGGCTACATACTCAAAATAATCCAAAATAAAACGATGGCAATACCTGCAATCATTACAACAGCGTAAACTTGGGTAATGCCGACTTGGAACTTTTTAAACCATTCGGCTAATTTAGCTACAACCGCCGCAACACCATTAACGAGACCGTCAATGATTTTTACATCCGTCCATTTCCAAAGGACTTTCTCCGAACCGTTTTTAATCGGATTGATTACGGTCGCTTCGTAAAATTCGTCAACGTAATATTTGTTGAGCAAAATCGTGTAAATTGTTTTGAATTTCTCTGCGGTTTTCTCCGCAATATCTTTCCGCTTTGTGTAAATGTAATAAGCAAAGTAGATTCCGGTTAGCGCCAGAATAACGGAAACGGTCATCAATAAAATTTCCGTCGAATGAGAATAGAAATCCGTCATCTCCGCCAATCTTTCTTTCGCAGGTTCAAAAACCGGTTCCAACCATGAAGCGAATAAATCTCCTCCTTTACCGGAAAAAACTTCCGGAATACCTACAACTCCGCCGATAACGGAAAGCACTGCCAAAGTAATCAGGGGAACCGTCATTACCTTTGGCGATTCGTGCGGGTGATATTCCTCGCCGAAACGTTCCTTGCCCCAGAAGGTAAGAGCAACAATCCTAAAGATGTAGAAGCCCGTAAGTAAAGCGGTGAAAGCTCCGAGTCCCCAATAGAACCAATTACCATTGGCAAACGAATACCAGAGAATTCCGTCCTTTGAGAAAAAGCCCGAAAAGCCGGGGAAACCGGAAATAGCCAGCGCTGCCATTAGAAAAGAAAAATAAGTTACAGGCATATACTTTTTCAATCCACCGTAATGCCGCATATCCTGATTAGCATTCATCGAATGAATCACCGACCCGGCACCGAGGAAAAGCAAGGCTTTGAAGAATGCATGAGTCATTACATGAAATATTCCCGCAGTGAAAGCACCTACTCCGGCCGCAAGAAACATATAACCCAATTGTGAAATTGTGGAATAAGCCAAAACTTTTTTAATATCGTTTTGAACCAATCCAATTGTAGCGGCAAAAAAAGCAGTGAGCAAACCAACTACGGCAACGAGTGTCATAATTGCCGGTGCGGATGCGTAAATGATTGAAGTACGAGCTACCATGTAAACTCCGGCGGTAACCATTGTTGCGGCGTGAATCAAAGCCGAAACGGGTGTGGGACCGGCCATTGCGTCCGGAAGCCAAATGTAAAGAGGAATCTGTGCCGATTTACCCGTTGCACCGATGAACAGAAAGAGTGCAATCAAATTAAAAGTGCCGACCGAGACGGGAGCAAATTCGGCTTCGTGAAAAACTTCCAAAAAATTCAGACTGTTAAAAGTCAAATAAATTAAAAACATTCCAAGCAGAAAACCGAAGTCACCGATTCTGTTCGTAATGAACGCTTTCTTTGCCGCTTTGGCAACGGTTGTTTTTTCAAAATCTCTGTCGTACCAGAATCCGATAAGCAAATAAGAACAAAGTCCTACACCTTCCCAGCCCAAGAAGAGCACAACGAAATTATCACCCATTACGAGGTTCATCATTGTAAAAATAAACAGGTTCAAATAGGAAAAGAATTTCCAATAAGCCTTATCGCCGTGCATATATCCAATGGAATATACGTGGATTAAAAATCCCACACCGGTAACAATCAAAGCCATGACGAGGGAGAGCTGGTCAACAAGGTAAGCAAATTCAATGTGCAGACCGCCGGCGCTAATCCAACTAAAAAGATTAACTACATGCTGGCGCTGTTCGACGGGCAAATTCAGCATTTCAATAAAAGCACCGAGAGCAATTAAAAAAGCTAACCCTACCGTAGAGCTGCCAATAATGCCGATTACTTTTTCGTTCTTTATTTTGCTGCCTAACAAACCGTTGATTAGGAAGCCAAGTAACGGAAGAGCCACGGTTAAATAAATCAAGTTAATCATCGGCTACCTACCATTTAAAAATATTTATTTCGTCAATGTTCACCGTCTTCTTGTTGCGGAAGATTGCGATAATAATTGCAAGCCCAACAGCCGCTTCGGCAGCGGCAACGGTCATTACAAAGAAAACAAAAATTTGTCCGATTGGATTCCCCATAAACGATGAGAAAGTTACAAGGGTAAGGTTTGCGCTGTTTAGCATTAACTCAATCGACATAAAAACCACAATTGCATTCCTGCGAATGAGAACGCCAATTACGCCGACGGTAAACATAAATGCGCTTAGAATAAGATAATATTCAATTGGTATCGGGTTCATTTTACTTGAATTTCTTTTTTGCTAAAAGTAATGCACCTATTGTAGCGGCGAGGAGTAAAAATCCCGCCGCTTCGAACGGAACTATGTAATCAGTGTACAAAGAATGTCCGATAGTTTGAATAGTGCCGTTTCCGGCGTAAGGTCTGAATGCCGCAAATTGTGCCGAAACATTTGAATTAATAATTACGTAAGCCACCTCAGCAAACACAATGAATGCGGCAACAATGGCAAATATTTTCAAGTACTTCGCACGCTTCAAAAGGTTTTCTTCTTTCTCGGTGTTAAGCAGCATTAGTACGAAAAGGAAAAGCACCATTATTGCGCCTGCGTAAACAATAACTTGCACGACGGCAATAAACTGTGCTTGGAGCAAAAGGTAAATTCCGCCCAGTGCAAAAAAGTTCAGCACCAAAAACAAAGCGCTGATTACGGCATTCAATCGTAAAATCATTAACACCGATGAAACGGCGGCAATTAAAGCAAGAACGATAAAAATAATCATTTCCAGTGTCATTAAGGTGTATTCCTGTAAATCATTCTTGGGAACGGTATTGTTTCGCGAACATGCTCAAGACCACAGATCCATGCGACGGTTCTCTCAAGCCCGAGTCCGAACCCCGAATGCGGCACCGAGCCGTAGCGCCTTAAATCGAGATACCACTCGAACGGTTCCTGCGGTAAATTGTTTTCTTTTATTCTCTTGACCAATTCGTCGTAATCGTCTTCCCTTTGGCTTCCGCCTATTATTTCACCATAGCCTTCGGGAGCTAATACATCAACCGCAAGAGCCAGCTTGGGATTTAACGGATCGCGTTTCATGTAAAAAGCTTTTACTTCAGCAGGATAGCGGTGCACCATTACAGGTCTGTCAAACTGGTCGGAAATTATTGTCTCGTCCGCTCCGCCGAAGTCGTCTCCCCAGGGGAAATCCGAACCGTTCTTTTTCAAAATCTCAACAGCCTCGTCGTAGGAAATCCGCGGGAAGGGTCTTTTGACTTTCTCCAATTTCGAAGTGTCCCTTCCAAGTGCTTTTAATTCTTCGGCTTTATCTTTAAGCACGGTTTGAACAACATATTCTACAAATTCTTCGGCTAAGTCCATGTCATCGTTCAAATCGAAGAAAGCCACTTCAGGCTCGACCATCCAGAATTCGGTTAGGTGCCTTCTTGTTTTGGATTTTTCCGCACGGAACGTTGGTCCGAATGTGTAAACTTTGCCGAAAGCCATTGCGCCTGCTTCAGCGTAAAGCTGCCCCGATTGAGTTAAATAAGCCTTGCCCAAATCAAAATATTCCGTTTCGAACAATGTGGAAGTCCCTTCCACGGAAGTGGGTGTAATAATCGGAGTGTCCAAAAGCGTAAAGCCACGGCTGTCAAAGAAATCCCTAATTGCTTTTACTATTCTGTGGCGGAGGCGTAAAATAGCGTTCTGTTTTTTCGAACGCAGCCAAAGATGGCGGTGGTCAATTAAAAACTCAATCCCATGTTCTTTGGGTGTGATAGGATAATCGTGAGATTCGGCAATTAACTCAAGATTTTTAACATCCAATTCGTAACCGCCCGGAGCGCGGGGTTCTTCCTTAACCAAGCCCACAACTCGAAAAGAGGATTCCTGTCCCAATTTGTCAGCAGTTTCAAATTCCTCTTCGGTTACATTACCTTTAAAAACAACGCACTGTAGCAGCCCCGTTCCGTCGCGTAAAATTAAAAATTTTATTTTTCCACTTGATCTTTTATTGTAAAGCCACCCTTCGAGTTTGACTTCCTGACCAACGTATTTTCCCACGTCCTGAATATAAACCTTATCTCTCATACTTTCCGGTCTTATTTCGAATTTCGAAATATAATTAGCCACCCAAATAAAAGCAAAAATTTTTGTCTTTTAATTAAGAAAAATTTAATTGAAAACAGAGATATATTTTAGGTACAAGTTTAAATTTGGTGGCAAAAGACATCTACAAAAATTTCTGAATAAAATATTTAACCCCAAAGGCTCATTAAAAATAGAAAGAATAAATTCAACTGCTACCGCAGTTTATTTTTCTTAAAATTATTCAAATAGATATATCGTACAAAGAAGCGCGAAGCGCTTCAATTTCATTAACTGCGGGCGAAACCC
>WFQV01000498.1 GCA_015486905.1 Melioribacteraceae bacterium
GGGCAATAATAGGCATTCTCCCTACAAGCTCGGGAATCAGTCCGTACTTTACCAAATCTTCCGGTAATACCATGCCAACCAGTTCGTCTTTGTCGTTGAGGTTTTTCTTGGCATCGTTGCCGAAGCCTATTGTGTTCTTGTTGTTCCTTCTCGCAATAATGGGTTCGATGCCATCGAAAGCTCCGCCTAAAATGAAAAGAATATTTTTCGTGTTTACATTAATTAAAGCTTGCTCGGGATGTTTTCTGCCGCCTCTCGGGGGAACACCAGCAACGGTGCCTTCCAAAATTTTTAACAATGCTTGCTGAACACCCTCGCCGGAGACGTCCCTCGTAATTGAAGTGCTCTCGCTTTTGCGCGCTATCTTGTCAATTTCGTCTATGTAAACAATTCCCTTTTGAGCTTTTTCGAGATTGTAATCCGCCGCTTGAAGCAGACGAACAAGAACCGTTTCCACGTCATCACCGACGTAGCCCGCTTCGGTTAAAGTCGTTGCATCGGCAATGGCAAAGGGCACGTCCAAAATTTTTGCTAACGTTTGTGCAATTAACGTTTTCCCCACACCGGTTGGTCCGATTAAAAGAATGTTGCTTTTTTCAATTTCCACATCGTCCATTCCGAAAAAGGCTTTTGAGGAATTAATTCTTTTGTAATGGTTGTAAACGGCTACCGCAAGGGCTTTTTTTGCATTTTCCTGACCTATTACGTATTCGTCCAATTTCTTTTTTAGCTCCTCGGGTGTAAGCCCTTCCTTCGAAAAACTCCGCCCTTTGATTGCCGCTAAGTTTTCTCTGATGATGTCGTAACTTGTTCTGATACAAATGTCGCAAATGTAAACGTCGGGACCTGCGACCATACTGTTTACTTCGGAACTTTTCCGTCCGCAAAAGGAACAGCGAACTTCTTCTTCGTCGTATTTATTGTTCATTTATTATTACCGTTTGATTTTGTTTTCTTAAATACCGTTAAATTTTTCTTTTAATGAATTAATCTTTTGTCTTGATTTATCAAAATATAATGAGTTAGGGAATTTTTCAAGTAATTTTTCGTAAAGAAGTTCAGCCTCTTTGTAATTTTTTATTTTGTATTCGTTTATTTCAGCCAATAGAAAAAGTGCTTTGTCGGCAAAGAGGGAGAGGTTTTCTTTTTTGCTAATGCTGTCGAGAATAGCAATTGCCGTGGGAACATCGTCCAAGGCAAGAGAAGTTTCGGCTAATTTAAATTCAGCCAAATCTTTAAGAACGAAATTGTTTCCCTTTTTGTCAAGCTCCAATAAAACCGATTTGGCGGAATCTTGTTTGCCGCAAAAAGTAAAATAATCGGCTCTGGCGAAGTTAAACAGCGTTAGTGAATCTTTTCTGAAAATGTTTATTACCATGCTTAATTCCAAAGCGTCGTTTGCTTTGTCCGCAGAAAGGTTTCGTGTTAATTTTGAAAGTAATCCCAGTGCTTTGCCGAACTTACCCTGCCAGTAATTTTCTTTAGCCAAAAGGAACAGGGCTTCGTTCTTGATTTTTGAGGGGGAGCTTCTGTTACCGGCGCTCTTTTTTAACAATCCGGTTGCTTGTTTAAACTTCCCTTGGGCTAATTCTATTTTTGCAATTTCAATCTTTGAAAGCATTGCGTATTTCGAGAACGGAAATTCTTTTACCACTTTTTTAAAAAACCTCAAAGCACTTTTGGAATCGGTTAAATATTCTTTGTAAATTTTTCCTATTCTGTAAAATGCCTCGCTTTTAACCGACGGATTATGGTACTTTTGCGCCGCTTCCAAATAAGCATTAATCACGGTTTCGAATGTGTGTGCGTCAATGTTTTTAGGGCTTTCAAAAGGCGCCCAAGTCTGTGCGTTGATTTTTTGCGTAAGAATTTTTTCTTCACTTTTTGCGTAACCGAGTTTTGCCGTAGGAATGAAAGGAGCTGTTTTGAAGTTTTCAAACAAATACTTGTAGGCTTTTGCAGCGATTGAATATTCATCTTCGTTAAGCGCTTTCTCTGCGAAGCCGAAAATTTTTGACCCGCCGGCGTTTGTGACCTCATCTGTTTTTCTGACCGTTTCGAAAGCTTTATTAAAATGTTTTGTTTGAATGTAAATTGAAGAGAGCAAATCCAAAAATACAGGGGAAGAAGTTTCCTCATAAAAATTCTTGACAACCTTTTCCGACGCTTCGAATGCGCCTTTGCTTTGAATGTAAGTTGAAATTCTGTTTTTAACAAAGCTCAATTGGCTCGGTTGCCTTTTAAGTATTTTACAATATTCACGCGTGGCGGCGGGGAAGTTCATTGTTATTGCGTAAAGGTTCGCCAAATCGTAAACAAAGAGCGGACTGCCGTTAAATTTCTTTTCACCCTTTTTAAGAATTTCGATTGCTTTGTCGAACGCTCTGTTTTGAATTGCGTAATTTGCAATTATTCTGTAATTCGTCGGATAAATTTTATCGAGCGTAAGTGCTTTGTCCCAAACGCCGAAAGCCTTGTTGTAATTGCCTTCGATGTAATAAGTCGTTCCCAAAAGTCCGTAAAGGTCAATGTTCTTAGGGCTTCGGGCGATTTGCTTTTGGAGAAGCTCTGCGGAAGCATCGTATTTTTTTTGTTTCAGATAAATATTGTTAGTTGCCGTTAAATATTTATTGTTCCATGGTTGAGCGTTAAGGAGTTCCGAGTAAATCTCTTCGGCTTTTTTAAAGCGCCCCGCTCTTTCGTAATTTTGAGCAAGGATAAACTTGCTTTCCAGTAAACTCTTGTTCTGCGGAAGAACCGTTGCAGTTAAAAACAAAATAAGTAATATGCTTTTTTTAATCACTTTAAAAATCTCTCATCAATAATGTTGCCGATATTTAAAATTAAATTCGGGTCAAGTGTTCTTTTAATTTCAGCCATTTTGCGCACTGCTTTTTCACCGTACATCATCATCAAATATTCTTTCTTGATTTTGCCTATTCCGTGTTCTGCTGAAACCGTACCGTTAAATTCAACTGCTTTTCTGCAAAGATCGGCGTAAAGCAATTTTGCTTTTTCTAACTCCGCTCCATCCTTGGGTAAAAAGTTCAAATGCAAATGCGAGTTACCGGCGTGTCCGTAAAC
>WFQV01000499.1 GCA_015486905.1 Melioribacteraceae bacterium
AATTGCCGTTTGCTTCAGCAAACGGTGAGAAGAGAAAAGAGGAATGAATGGCTCTATCCACATTTCTCTTTCATTCGGTGTTAGAACAATGAGGCTAAAGCCCTGTGAAGCTTGTTGTCTTTTTCAACCGTCGGATGAATCCGACGGCAATGCCGGATAGAACCCAAGGGAATGAGGAATTTTTCACTGTCATTTCAACTGAACGAAGCATGGTCAGTTCTGCCTTAGCGTACTCCACAACTTTCAACCTTCTTCATCAATGAACATCCATTTATCCATTTGTCCGCTCATCCAAAATGCCGTAGGGAGACGGGGTGTTGAAAAATTTGAACTTTTAACTACGCCAAACATTTCGATAGATAGCTTTACTTCGAAACCTTCGGCATCGTAGGATTTTTTTTCTTTACTCTTGTTCTTGCATTGTTGGATAAATGGATGGTTGGATAGTTCGCCTTTCCTCGCATTTTACTGGGTGAGGTTCTTAATACACACCAAGATTCAGCCATCCTTCCTGCCTGCCCTGCCTACCGCCTGCCTGCCGGCAGGCAGGGCAGGCAGGTCGGGAAGGGAGGGAGAGGGTAAGTTGGGAAAAATAAGGAAAGAAAAAAATAGTAACAAAACGCTTAAAAGGAAAAGACAAGCTAATTTCTTTTGCCACCAAATTTAAACTTGTACCTATTTCTGCTTAAAGTTGTAGTTACGACTTTCGCAATTTTTTCCCTTTCCCTCTTTTTTCAATAAGTTGTAAAAATCAAGTGTCAAACTCTGCTTTACCACAAACGCATCCGATTTCACGAGTTTGAAATTGCGGTTTGCTTCATTATATAATAATTATTCTCGTAATCAGGTACTATTTAAAGTTTAGGTCATATGATACTATTTTAACAAAACCATCTTTTTCGTTTCTACAAAATTTCCTACGTTGAGAGTGTAGAAGTAAATCCCGCTGGGCAAATTTTTCCCGTTAAATTTTACGGAATAATTACCATTTGGCTGTTTTGTATTTACAAGAGTTGCAATCTCACGTCCAAGAATATCGTACACTTTTAATGTTACCAATTGAGGCGTTCCTGATCTATCGGTATGTGGTACTAAGGAAACAATAGAATATTTAATCGTTGTGGTTGAGTTCCCGTCAGATCCTTTGAAAAAGGGGTTCGGATAATTCTGAAAAAGTTTAAAGGAAACAGGATAAGAATTATTTTTAACATTAGTAATTTTTTCGTAATTAAATTTTAAGAATTCGGATGCATCTATATTGTAATCTCCGTTCCCGCTAGGGGTTTGTCCGATTAATTTCCCGTTATCTTGAGTTTCATATTTCCCCACAGCAAGAAATAAATTAGGCGGGATGTTTCCAAATTCTTCTCTAATATTGATTACACCTTCTAAATATTTACCGCATTCAACCTGTGCAGAGCCGGTATTATCCGTCCAAGTTTTGTAACCATTGGTCGATTCATTTGCAATATAGGCGGACCAAGGAGCGACCATTCCGCTTTTTCCCCAAGGTGCATTTTTTAATCCGGAAACGGAATCCGAAAGGAAAACAAAAATATCGCCCTTCTGAGCAGTAGCAGGTTCGGTTGCAATATAAAGATTTGGTGATTCCCAACCTAAGTACAAATGTATTCCGTCATTTGCCGAAGCGAGAAAAGCCGAAGTGTCCAAATTCCCGTCCATTATAAAAGCATTGGCGGTAGAATCCCCTGTAAATTTAATATGATAATCATGACCGTTGTTGTTGTCCCAGCTGTTATCGTTGTAATGAATTACAAAAGCTACACTGTTGACCTCTTGCCTGGGATTGTTAAACGGTCCCATCTTAAGCGAAAGTACTCCGAGAGAATCTGGGTTTGGGAAGGGTGTTTCAACAGCGGGACCACTTTGATAACTTCCCGGAGGCCAATAAACCGAGTCCGGTGTTTGCCAATTATTACCCTGAAAATTTACGCCCCAATGTAGATTTGCTCCTTGCGAAGTGTTCGAAACCGACACCAGGATAGTATCGTTCACGGTCGGATTTTGGGGTGAAATGCTTACATTCCCCGCTCCTCCGCCGGATTGATTTTCTCCTACCCAGACATGCGAGATTGCCGAGCGGGCAATATTACCGCTTTTATCCTCGGCTTCCACGTAATAATCGACCAATACATTTTTGAGATTTTTTATCTGAGCCGAGTATTCCTTTGCCTTAAAAATTGGCATAGGGTTAGTTCGGGGAGTAATATATTTGCCACTCATCGTAATTTCTTTCCAGTCACCAACCTCATTACCTCCGACGTAAGTTTCGTTATCGTTAGAAGAGATCGGGTTTATGCCATCTTTGTCAATTCTGTATTTCAATTTAACCGATTTTAATCCCTTTACATCGTAAACATAAGTCCACACCATGAAATCGCTAGGCTGCGGGATTCCCCATTCAGTGGCACCTGGGTTGTAAGGTTCACGCTGTGGCTGGAAAATTGTTGGCGGAGTATTATCAGTAAAATTATCGGGTAGAATTTCCTCTATTTTCTGAATTGCAACATTTGCTGCTCTCGTAGGATTGGAATCCCAAATCTCGGTACCGTCCCAATACCAATAATCGCTTGTTTGGGAAACCAAAAAATATTTGTTTGCAATTTTAATTTTAGGATTATTAGGATCGAAATTCTCTGCTGTTCGTATGAAGTTTGTAGCAGCGGTCAAAACCCCCCAACTGTTTCTGTCCGGCGAATAACCGTCCGGGCCCGGGTCGCCCAGCCATTTTTTAAATTCAGGGTCACCATTGTCGGCACCGCTCCAACTTCCACGTTCCACATGAATTACATCTGTAGAGTCGGGAGGGAACATTTTAAGATAATCTTGTACTGTAGTACAAACAAATCTGTCGGGATTATTTTTTAACCAATTAACAAAGTTTTGAAAATTGCTTCCATAATAAGAATCCGTCCCTCCTCCGTAATTATCGCCGTCGTGGTGCAGAACAATTAGTATCGGGTGCATGGGGTCTGTATTAAAACTTTCAAATTGACTCATTACGTTTTCGTAATTAAGCGCTCCGAATCCGCCCCTCCCGTCTTCGTTTCCTAAGTATCTGTCTGTTGGTACGGCAATAATTTTCTTTTCTTCGCCGGTAGTCGGGTCAACATATTTTATAAAATGCGGCTGTCTGGCCCACCTTGCCGATACCTTAGTAGGTGCCCAAACACCGTTTAACTGAATCCAATCGTTTGGGTCGGGATTTAATTCATCTGCTTTATTCGGTTCAACTATGTTACCGCTGATATTGTAAGGATAAGATTTGCAAGCTCTTTCAAAATGAATGTTGTCTATCAACACCCACTTTATCCCTTCGTCCACCAAGGCAGGGATTATCCTTGGTGCAAAAGCATTTTCGGGAGTGAAAATACCTTTGGAGTAATTCTTTATTCCGAAATTTTTTTCTACTGCATCCTTATGAGCATTTATTTGTTTCCGTATTTCTTTGTATTCAATTAATGGCATTAATGGATGATAGTATCCGAAACCAATCATATCAATTCTTGGATTGCCGAGGGATGTTTTTTGACCGACAATGTATTTCCAGCTCGATTTCCAATTTTGAAAATTTTGATTTCCTGCTGCTTCCAAAACATTTAAATTCTCGATTAAAGAACCGGAGAAACTTACCTGTGCACCCAAATGGGGAAGCCCTGCTTGAATGCCTTTCTCAACGGCATTTTTTGGCCAACTTGTGTAAGGACCGACGCGCTGATTAAAAACATCGATAATTGAAAATGAATATACACCGCGGGACTCGGTTTGTGTTACGGGTTCGTAAGGATAATATATCGGTTGATGCATGTGCCATAAAAATGCAATGTATATCGGGGGGTTACTCTTTGTGTCCTTGCTATTCGCGTAAACTATTACACCTGAAAGAATAATAAAAATTAATATATTCCTCAGTAAATTATTTATCACTCTATTTTTTAATGATTTTTTGCTAATCAAAATAAACCTATTTTTTATTATTAAAAAACTTTTATTAAAAATTAAGAAATATTTAATAAATGTACAAATTAACAGCAATTCGGGGGAAAACACATCAACATATTTGGGTACAGGTTAAAAATCGGTAGCAGAAAATCAGAAAGAAGAAACAAGAAATATTTAAACGCGATACGCCCGCCTTCGTCTGCGCTTCGCTTGACTACGTCGTGACAAGCAAGAGGTAAGACGCAAGACGTTCCGAGTTGAAATTGGGGAGTTAAATCGAAAGTCTTGGATGCTTGGATGAGTGGATAATTGGATGATTGGATGCATGGATGGACGCTTGGATGGTTGGATTTTTGTAGGCGTTTATTTTTCAGACATTTTTTTACCACTTGTACAAAATGCACAATACATTTTCATGGTTCACTCAGCCAAAGTATGCTAACTATCTCATTAACCGCAGGTTTCAACCTGCGGGCAGGGCAAATAAAGATAACAAGGGTGAGTTTTGGCGCGATTTTCCCCGCCGTTGGCAGGACGAGGCCACGCCGTTGGCGGGACGTCATTCGTTGTGGTAGGAAAGATTGGGTACAGTTTCAAGAACCGAGAAGCAGTTTAATATTTGTAGAAGAGAAAATTAACTGAAGAAAGCAGAACTCTGAAGGGGTTCAAGTTTATTCTTACTAAACGAGAACCTTGCATAAATGGATGATTGGATGAGTGGATTGTTGGCAAACCGGTCATTGCGACCCCGCAAAATGCGGGGGCGACTTCTACTCGTAAAATGTCCAAACGGTAATGACAACTCTGTAGGGACAACTCACGAGTTGTCCCTACAATTGAAAAAATCAATTTTAAGATTGTAGGGGGCGCAAAATTTGCGTCCCCTACTAATTATTTTTTGCCACCGAATTTAAACTTGTACCTGCTTTATCGTGTTAAGTCAAAAATAAATTTCTGTTCGTTTGCAAAAAAACAAAAAATTTAATAGTTTTATTTTATTAACAAGATGCTATTATTGGGCAAAACATTTTTAAAATATTTAGAAACACAAAACTCATTGATGAGGGTGAAAAAAGTCCTAACATATTTCAGAATTCTCATTCCGGTTGATTTTCGTCGGGTTAATAAATAATTAGGTGCGAAGTGCTTTCAAGAGATAAATTAGAAGATATTATAAAAAAAGGTTTAGTCAATGATATTTTTAAAATGGAACAATCTTACGAATTAATGAAAACAATTGGGGATAATAGTAAGCAATTTAATGGTGGAGCTTTATCAGAGTTAAAAACATTATTTGTGACAATTCAAAATTCTTTACAAACTGAAGTTATATTAGCAGCCGCAAAAATTTATGACAAACCAAGTAGGAAATATCAAACTCGATGCCTTCGTGGTGCTTTGCAATATTTATCTGATAATGCTTTAGAATTACCTTCAATTAAAGAATCAATTCAGTTAGCTAAATATTTAAGATTTATGAAAGCGCCTGAATATTTAATTAAGGATGCTTTAAATCAATCAACAAATTTTGCTCAAAATTTTTCAAATTACATAGTCAACAATTTACTAAAAGAGCCAAAGAGAAAAGTCGCACTAAAAAAATTAAAAACATTTCGAAATAAAGTTATTGCACACAATGAAAAAGTAAATACAAAGATAGAGATAGGTGGTCCAACTTGGAGAGAATTAAAAGATTTAATAAATATTTCTAAAAATGTTGTTGGTGTTCTTGGATGGTCATATTTTAGTACTGCTTATGTAATTGATGGAAGATATATTTTATCTGATGATACCTTAAGACCAATTTCAGCTTTAAAGAGAGTATTTGAAATTTTACAAAATAAAAGCACTTGACAAGTTGCTTACAACTTACCACCGAGATGGTTTGAGTGTAGTGCGGTTTTTGAGTTTACGTTTTTCTCCGCAAAAAACAGGGTGGAAAACTATTTTGTATTCTGTTCTAAATATTTTGTAAGTGTAAGTTAGGTTACCGCCATTTAAGTGGAAACAGCACACAAGACGGTGGACAAGTTTACTGTTGGCTCAAATTATAAGTATTCGTTCCGCTTACGCAAAGGACAACTTCGGCGGGCAGGTGTTTGCTTGTCAACTCTTTTCGGGGTGGGTAATTTATTTGCAACGCCGTTATTCGGTTTAAAAAAATATCAGCTTACTAAATAAATATTGTTAACTATATTGCATATTATGACAAAAAATTACTTATTAAATTTATTCAAAACCTACCAAAAAGGCGACGCAAGAGAGGAATCTTATTACAAACATCTTGCGGATTTTATTACAACATTTTCCGGAAGTAAACGGAAAAAGAAAATCGATGTAACCATTCTTCCAAAGAAAACCGAAGCGGGCAATCCAGATTTTAGAATTTGGGACGGCAGGCAAAAAATAATCGGTTACATTGAAGCTAAAGATTTAGGTGTTGACCTTGACAGAATTGAAAATAGCGAACAACTTGAAAGATATTTGTCAACTTTTCCGAATGTTATTTTAACAAACTTCACGGAGTTTCGTTTATACAGAAACGACGAAAGAATAGAAAAAATATCAATTGCACGTCCTTTTGTTATTAAAAAACTTTCCACGGTTCCGCCCCTTGAAAACGAAGATAAATTATTTGAACTGCTCGAAAGATTCTTGGATTTTTCACTTCCCAAAACTTACACCGCTAAAACTCTTGCAGTTGAACTTGCAAAAAGAACAAAGTTTTTGAAGGACGAAATTGTAAGCGAAGAATTAAAGCTCGGCACAAAATCAATTCACGGTTTTTACGATGCGTTCAAAGAGTTTTTAATCGCCGGAATAAGCGAGGATGAATTTGCCGATCTTTATTCGCAAACAATCACTTACGGTTTGTTTGCCGCCCGCCTCCGTGCGGAAAAAGATTTTAACAGAAAACTTGCTTTTTCGTACATTCCCAAATCAATCGGCATTCTTAGAGATGTTTTCAAATTTATTTCTCTGGAAGACTTGCCGCAGCAAATGGAAATAATAATTGACGATATTGCGGAAGTTCTAAATGTTGCTGATGCAAAGAAGATTCTTAACCAATATTATCATGAAGGTAAAGGAAGCGACCCGGTTTTGCATTTTTACGAAACATTCCTTTCCGTTTATGATCCCAAAACAAGAGAGAAACGCGGAGTTTATTACACGCCCGAACCTGTTGTTTCTTTCATTGTTCGTTCGCTTCACCAAATACTTAAAAAACAAATTTAACATTGCGGACGGACTTGCAGCGAAAAATGTAACTTTGCTCGATCCCGCCGGAGGAACACTCGGTTTTTTGGCAAAAGCAATTGAAACAGCCGTTGAAGAATTTGAAAGCAAATACGGCAAAGGTGCGGTTAAAACTTTTCTTAAAGATCAGATCCTGCAAAATTATTATGCTTTTGAATTGATGATGGCTCCTTACGCAATCGGACATATGAAAATGTCCTTCCTGTTGGAAGAACTCGGTTACAGAATGGAAGATGATGAGCGAGTAAAATATTTTTTAACAAACACTCTCGAAATGAATGAACTTGAAGAGAGCAAATTTCCGGGTATGTCGTCGCTTTCCCACGAAAGCCACGAAGCCGCGAAAGTTAAAAAGCAAGTTCCGATTCTTGTTATTCTCGGTAATCCGCCTTATTCCGGGCATTCTTCGAATAAAGGCGAGTGGATTTCCGATGTAATTAAAGAATATTATCAAGTTGACGGAAAACCGCTTGGAGAAAAAAATCCCAAGTGGCTGCAAGATGATTATGTAAAATTCATTCGTTTTTCTCAATGGAAAATTGATCAAGCCGGCGAAGGCGTTTTGGGCTTTATTACAAATCACAGCTATATCGATAACCCTACTTTCAGAGGAATGCGCCAATCATTAATGAAAAGTTTTGACGAAATTTATATTCTCGATTTGCACGGCAATAGTCTAAAGAAAGAAAAAGCGCCGGACGGAAGCAAAGACGAAAATGTTTTTGATATTCAGCAAGGCGTTGCTATTTGTTTCATGATAAAATACGCAAAATCCACAGATTCATCTGTGAGATAAACAAAACTCACGGGTTAATCCGTGAGACAGCGAAACCTACGGAGCCATCCGTGGGACGTTGAAACCCACGGTTCCCTCCGTGATGTAGCATAACCCACGGATTTATCCGTGGGTTGGTGAGTAAGCATGACGAAAGATAAACCGAAACCGTTTCAACGGTTTTTAATGGAAGAATAAATGTCACATTCGTTAACTAAAATATGGATTCATCTAATATTCGGAACTAAAAACAGATTTCCGATGATCGATGCTTCTTTTGAGAATAAACTTTATTATAATATTAAAAATCTGCTCGAAAAATATTTTGAATCGAAAGTGGAAATAATAAACGGAACTGCTGATCACATCCACATTCTTCTTCTGCAAAATCAAAATCACTCGATTGCAGAATTGACAAAGAACATAAAAGGGAATTCTTCCCATTGGATGAATCAAAATAACTTTTTAAAAGTAAAATTTGCTTGGCAAAAAGGTTACGGTGCTTTTTCCGTTAGCGAATCAATGGTTGATGAAGTTCGGAAGTATATTGAGAACCAGAAGGAACATCATAAGAAAATCAGTTTTGCGGAGGAATACAGGATGTTTGAGGAAAAGTATGGTTTTGGGGGAGGAAACCGATGAATCGGTTTCTTTCTTTGAGGTTTTTGTTTCTAAACCCACGACTGAAGTCGTGGGTTGACCCCGATTGTTACAATGCTGGTCTCGGGGTATCATGCGAGAGTTTTAAAAAACAGATTTTACCTATTGAGTAGAATATAAGCCACGGATTAATCCGTTAAAACAAACCCCATGGATTCATCCACGGGCATATTAAATAGTAAAAAGGAAACGTAACAAGGAAACGTAACAATGTCTAAAATCTATCATTTTGAAATATTCGGTTTGCGGGAAGAGAAATACGATTGGCTGGACAAACACAATATCAAAAATGTAAAATGGAATAAACTTCAACCGAAAAGTGGGTTCTATCTTTTTATTCCTCAAGATGTAAAACTGCAAAGCAAGTATCAGAAATTTGAAAAAATAACAGATATTTTTCCCGTGAACAGCGTTGGGATTGTTACGGCAAGAGATGGATTAACCATTGGCTGGACTGAAAATGAAATTTGGAATCGTATTTGGAATTTCGCAAGACTTGAAAAAGAATTAGCAAGACAAACCTATCAGCTTGGGAAAGATGCAAGAGATTGGAAAGTTGAATTAGCACAAAAGGATTTGAAGGAAAGCGGGTTAGATAAAAAGAACCTAACTGAAATTCTATATCGTCCTTTTGATGTACGTTACACTTATTATACCGGGAAGTCACGGGGTTTTCATTGTATGCCACGTGGTGAGGTAATGCAACATTTAATGAAAAAAAATATTGCATTATGTGTCGGTCGGCAGTCCGCTGTTATTGGTTCGGATAATTATGATATTGTTTTTATTTCGGAAAATATTGTTGATCTTAATCTTTTCCGGCGAGGCGGCGAAATAGTTTTCCCGCTCTATATTTACGCTGCAAAAAACAGTAAGGGTATCGGAACTTATTCGCAAATGATGTTATTTGAGCCTGAAGTGAAATACAAAAGTAAACAACCGAATATAATACCGGAATTATTTGCAGAACTTAAAGAGAATTTCAAAAGGAAAATAACGCCCGAAGAAATATTTTATTACATCTATGCGGTACTTTACAGCAACACTTACCGCACAAAATATGCGGAATTCTTAAAGATTGATTTCCCGCGAATTCCTTTTACCAAAGATTACAACCTTTTTATTCGGCTCGGTAAACTCGGCAAACAGCTTGCAGATTTACATTTGTTAAAATCAAAAGAATTGGAAAATACAATTTCCAAATTCCAAGGGGAAGGCAACAACAAAGTAGAAAAACCAAAATACGAGGACGAAAAAGTCCGGATAAACAAAACTCAGTATTTCGACGGAATAAAAGAAGAAGTTTGGCAATATCAAATCGGCGGTTATCAAGTTTGTGCGAAATGGTTAAAGGACAGAAAAGAAAGAACGCTTACCTTGAATGAAATAAGAACCTATTGCAAAATAGTAACCGCGCTTTCAAAGACAATTGAACTGCAAAAAGAAATTGATGTCTATTTTGAGAATGTTGAAAAAACGGTTTAATGTTAGAATTATTAATACCTAGTGTAACAAATTATTACAATTCAAAATTGTGGTTATCTGCATTTAAGAATGCTTTTTCCAATAACTATTCCGGGTTTAATATCCCAAAATCGGTGCGAGCCAAAGCTCGGCTTCTTTCAAACTCATTCCTTTCCGTTTACGGTAATCTTCCACCTGGTCTTTAAGAATTTTCCCGGTTGAAAAATATTTTGAATGCTTATTCGCGAAGTAAAGTCCCGAAACAGAAGAAGCCGGCATCATTGCCATTGATTCCGTTAATTCAATTGAAGTGTTTTCCTTTACTTTTAATGTGTCCCAAATCAGAAGTTTTTCCGAGTGGTCAGGTTGAGCGGGGTAACCCGGAGCAGGACGAATGCCGGTGTATTTTTCGGTAATTAATTCATGTAAATTTAAATCTTCGTCGGGTGAATAGCCCCAGTAATTTTTACGCACTTCGTAATGCAGATATTCTGCAAATGCTTCTGCTAATCTATCCGATAATGCTTTTACCATAATTGCGCTGTAATCATCGTTGGATTTTTTAAACTCGTTAATTAATTTTTCCGCTCCGATTCCGGCGGTTACCGCAAACATACCAATGTAATCTTTTACATCAGAATCCCGCGGCGCTACGAAATCGGCAAGAGCCAAATAAGGTTTGTCCTTCGATTTTTTACTCTGCTGGCGGATTGAATGGAGCGTAGTTAAAATACCGTTTCTGTTTTCATCAGAATAAATCTCGATATCATCTCCACTTGAATTTGCGGGGAACAATCCGAATATGGCGTTTGCAGTTAAAAGTTTTTCCGAGATAATTTTGTCGAGAAGTTTGTTGGCATCGTCGAACAGTTTTTTCGCTTCCGCGCCGCTCTCCGGCTTTTCAAAAATCGAGGGGAATTTCCCTTTCATTTCCCACGCGTGGAAGAACGGCGTCCAATCGATGAACTCCCTCAACTTTGAGAGAGGAAATTCGTTCAGAACAGTCACGCCTAATTTATTCGGGGTTACCGGTAATTCATCTTCCCACTTTATTTGTAGGCGGTTATTGCGTGCTTCCTCCAAAGAGACAAAATTTCTGCTTGCTTGTTTTGCTTTGTGGTTTTTTACTAAAACGGAATATTCTTTATTTATTTGAGAAACAAATTCTTCCTTCTTCTTTTTGTCGATTAAGTTTGCGGCAACGTTTACACTTCGTGAAGCGTCGAGAACGTGAACGACTGGCTGGGAATATTTCGGCGCAATTTTTACTGCTGTGTGAATTTTAGACGTTGTAGCACCACCAATTAACAGAGGGGTTTTCATATCGTGGCGTTCAAGTTCTTCGGCAACTTTCGACATTTCTTCCAGCGAAGGAGTAATTAATCCGCTTAGCCCAATAATATCAACGTTTTCTTCGACTGCCGTTTCAAGAATTTTCTCCGTCGGAACCATTACGCCCAAATCAATTACTTGAAAATTGTTACAGCTAAGAATCACGCTCACAATATTTTTCCCGATGTCGTGCACGTCGCCCTTAACGGTAGCGAGTAAAATCTTTCCCGCGCTGCTGCTTTCGCCTGCGGATTTTTCCTCTTCGATGTAAGGAATTAAATACGAAACAGCTTTTTTCATTACACGTGCGCTTTTAACCACTTGCGGTAAGAACATCTTTCCGGCGCCGAAAAGGTCGCCTACCAAATTCATTCCGTCCATTAAAGGTCCTTCGATTACCGCGAGAGAATCTTTTAATTTCAGGCGAGCTTCTTCAACATCTTCCTCAATGTGTTTGATTATTCCTTTAACCAAAGCATGTTTCAGTCTTTCTTCAACCGGTTTTGTCCGCCATTCGTCTATTTTTTCTGCTATGACCTTCTCACCTTTTATCTTTTCGGCGAACTCAACCAACCGTTCCGTAGCATCTGCTCTGCGGTTTAGAATTATGTCCTCCACTCTTTCGAGCAAGTCCTTTGGTATTTCATCGTAAACGGTAAGCTGTCCGGGATTCACAATGCCCATATCCATCCCTGCCTCTATTGCATGGTAAAGGAAAGCCGAGTGCATTGCCTCGCGGATTGTATTGTGTCCCCTGAAAGCAAATGAAAGATTGCTCACTCCGCCCGAGACCTTTGCAAGAGGCAGATTTTTCTTAATCCATTTGACCGCACGTATGTAATCCACTGCGTAATTGTTGTGAGCTTCTATTCCGGTGCCGACAGCAAAAATGTTCGGGTCGAGAATAACGTTCTGCGGAGGGAAACCAACCTTTTCGGTTAAAATTTCGTAAGCCCTTTTGCAGATAGAAATTTTCCTTTCGTAAGTGTCCGCCTGCCCTTCTTCGTCGAAAGCCATTACAAGGGCGGCAGCGCCATAACGCTTAACTTTTTTTGCTCTTCGAACAAATTCTTCCTCGCCTTCCTTCAAACTTATTGAATTAACAATTCCCTTGCCTTGAATGTTTTTTAATCCGGCTTCAATCACAGACCATTTGGATGAGTCAATCATAACGGGCACTTTGGCAATTTCCGGCTCGGTGGAAACAAGACGTAAGAATTTCACCATCGACGCTTCGCTGTCAATCATTGCTTCATCCATATTTACGTCGATTATTTGTGCACCGTTTTC
>WFQV01000500.1 GCA_015486905.1 Melioribacteraceae bacterium
CAATATAAACATTTCCGGAGATCGAGTCGTCTTTAGTAACCTTCCCAATTTGATATTTAGGATTAACAATTGCATTACCGGAAAAGACAAAATGTTCTGGCAGCGATTTGGAAAAACCGTTTAAGAAATTTTTTAATCCGTAATCACGCAAATCAATTACGTTTTTACCCGGTGAAGAAATCGTAACATTTTTAAGATCCATGGATTTTGTCTGCGTTCCGTTAGTAGCATTCAGCTTAGAATTTAATTCGAAATCCATTTTAGCCGAAGAAGATAATATCAGCTTGATTATCGGATCATTAAAATTAATGTTTTGAAACGAGAGCTTATTCTTTACGTCTCCCATATCCAAATCAAATTTTGATTTGGTAATATTAAAATTCGTAGGTTTAAGTTTTCCTTCCACCGAACGTAAAGTTGTTTTATTAAAATCAATTTGAACACTGATGCTATCGTCTTTGGAAAGAACTCTCGGATCGTTCGACGCAAGAGCGGTAACAGTAGCCGAGTAAGAAAGTTGATTGGTAGGAGTATTCGGATCTTGGCTTTCTATCGCCCAACCGCTAATGGAAGGAACGGAAATAACCTTATTATTTTCCTTTCTCCCAAGCGTAACCGACTCCGTAAAAATGTTTCCATCCGCTTTCTTAAGATTTTTAATCCCCAGGTCAAGTTTAATATCGAGATCTAAATGGTTGTTAAAGGTTATTTGAAAACTTCCTTCATCAAAGACAGCTTTCTTAAGATAAGTCGAATCGTCGAACGATACGGTACCCTCTCTGGTAAAGGGGTCTTGCTGGGGTAACACCGCTCTAACTTGTGAAATTTCCAAATTGCTAAAATAAGCAGTTATTTGAGTGCCGGCATCGGCTGGTATAGTAACCTCTTGCCCGTGGCTTCCGGGAGTAGAAATTCTTCCGATATACATTAGACTATCCTCAATAGTCTTGCCCCCCAAATCAAAAGTAGTTTCGGCACTGTCGAGCGGTTGCAAGTCGATTACCTCGGTTGCGGGTTTGCTTACAACCACCGTACCTGAAACCGCATTTTTAATTGTAATGCCTTCCAATTTAATTTCCACGGGTAATCTGTTAACTATTTTAACTTTGAGACTACCGGCATCAAGCGAGACAGATTCGAATTGTTGGATTTTTTTAAATGGAATATTAAGGTCACCTACGTTCTCGGGAAAAATCATAGAAGAACCGCTATGAACATTAGATGTCCAATCTTCCACTCTTATCCCTAAGCTAAGGGGCGTAACATTGTTTATTTTAACGGAGCCGATAACCTTTGAGAAATGTGTGGAAAATCCGTTAATTGTTAAATTGTTTTCAACTTTAAATGTGGAAATGTTTTTAGTTTGTGAAAAAGAAAGCATTCCCAAAGTATTGGGATTTTTCGAAACCGTTATTGTGCTGTCATCTCCTATTGCATCGTCGATTGTGTACGTTGTATCCCTCAGGGGGAAATTCAATGTTACATCGTAACGTGGCGGTGCAATGTTGTCGGGTAAATTTACACAACCGCTTAGAAATAACGAGACTGTAAAAAGCACGATTAGTGTAATTGATTTTGTTATCTTCATATTAAACCCCAAATAATTGATTAAAATAAAAAACCGCAGTAAAACTGCGGTTTAAATTACAAATTTTTTACATTATTTAACAAGCATCATTTTCTTGGTAATGATAATATTATTTGCTTTAAGGGAATAAAAGTAAATCCCTGAGCTAAGGTTGGTAGCGTTAAATGTAACTTTGTAGTTGCCTGCATTTTGGTGTTGCGAAACAAGAGTAGCAACTTCGGAACCGAGAACATTATAAACTTTAAGTTCCACATTACTTGCTTTCGGAACCGAGTACTTAATTACTGTTGTCGGATTGAAAGGATTAGGATAGTTTTGTTCCAGGGAATATTTGTTTGGAATTCCCTTGAGGTTTTCAAGTCCTACTCCGTTTGTACTTGCAATGTGTCCCCTACCACCGCCAAACTTTGACAGATGCACGGCTTTAAACTTAATAGTATCGGCTGTGTTTTCCGTAATAATGCCTTGGGGAATCCAGCCTTGAGGACCAATATAAGCAAAGCCCAAGTCGGTAGCAAGCATTCCTAATCCATTAATAAAATTCATAAATGCAGTAGTCTTAGGTATTGAGTATGAAATGTACTTACCTGAGTTCATAAAGTAATGCCCAGGATATAACTGGTTGTTAACATAAACATCAATTTTCAAATCAATGAAAAGTGTATCCCCAAACACATGGAAATATTGTCCCGTATCCAAATCCAAACTATCCAAGATGATATCGATAAAAAGATCATCGTTTAATGCTCCGCCGTCAATTTTAAAAACCGAACCGACAATTGCATCGTAGGCGGGTTGTAAAATAGCTGCCTCACCCGGCATGGTGTAAGGAGGCACAACGTAACCTTGCCCCTCGTAGAAACTACCGGAGTCTGCCGTAGTG
>WFQV01000501.1 GCA_015486905.1 Melioribacteraceae bacterium
A
This sequence comes from Melioribacteraceae bacterium, assembly GCA_015486905.1. Classification (GTDB taxonomy): domain Bacteria; phylum Bacteroidota; class Ignavibacteria; order Ignavibacteriales; family Melioribacteraceae; genus WFQV01. The sequence continues at coordinate 2 of WFQV01000501.1, forward strand.
TGGAAAAATATTTGTTGAAAACTATTAAAGATTTAATCTCTTTTAAAACGACGGAAAAACGTTACGATGAATTCGACAAAACTGTAAATTATGTCAAGAAATTTTTCGAAGGCACGAACGTTACGATTTTTGAACATCGCTACAATAATCATCCTGCGCTGGTGATTACAACGCAGGGGACAAAGCATCCGCATATTTTATTGCAAGGGCATTTGGATGTTGTAAACGGAAAGCCGGAACAGTTCTACCCGCGAATTGAGGGTGAAAATCTCTACGGGCGGGGTTCTGTGGATATGAAAGGCTTTGTCGCGCTTGCAATGCACGCTGTTAGAGAATTGAGCGGAGGAGATGCGGATGTTGGATTAATGATTTCTTTCGATGAAGAAATAGGCAGTGCAAACGGCACGGCAAGATTGATTGAGGAAGGATATTCGTGCGACATTCTTTTTAATGGCGACGGGGGTTACAATTATGCGGTTATCTACGGTGAGAAAGGTATTTTGAAACTTAAGCTCTCTGTCGATACCGACCCGGGGCGTCATCCTTTGCCTTGGAACGGTGAGAGCGCTTTCGAAGTGTTCGTTCAGGAATACGAAAAAATCAAACAACTATTTCCAAGCAGTAAACTTGCTACCGATGCGAATAATTGGCACACTACTTACTCACTTTACGATGTAAAGGCGGAAAATAAAGAGTTTTACCCGCCGCATCACGTTGAGGCAAAAATGAATATCTATTTTGCAAGGGACATAAGCGTTCGTGAACTTTTTGAGCAAATTAATTCGGTACTTACAAAAACCGAGACCGAAATGATTTTAGGCAGTGAAAGAGTTTTTATCGATAAAGATTCACCTTACGTACAAAGCCTTCGCAAAATAATGGAAAAGAATTTCGGTAGGGAAATAATTTTAAAAACCGAGAACGGAAGCTCCGATGCACGATTTTATGCTAATAAAGGTGTTCCGATTGTCATAGTTAAAATGGTCGGTGAAGATCATCACGGTGAAAACGAACACATTTACATTCCCGCCGTTTTACCTATGTACAATTCTATTATTGACTTCGTTAATGAGCATTGCAAATTTAAAATGGAAGAATTAAATGAAAACAGCACGGTTAAGTAGAATTTTGTTTTTAACTTTTCTTTTGGCTTTTGCAGGGACAAAAGCAAATGGAAAGAAATTGATTTTGAAGGTTGAGAGAGGCGAAACGCCTGTTGCTACAAGGCAATTAGGCCCGGCAATTTTCTTCGACCAATCGGTAATTTCGGATTTGGGTGTAACGGAAGGGAATCCTGTAAAAGTTAATTGTAACGGTAAGTCGGCATTTTTACGTATTTACAAATTTTTCGGAGGTAAAGGGAAATTTGCATTAAGAAATGAATACGCAGAACTACTTGGAATAGAAAAAGGATTTTACGAAATATCCCTCGAGCCTTCAACGCCAGAGGAAGCCGGATTGGAACCGAAACCTATTAGATTCTACGTAGAAAATTACAAGGGCAATTTGAAAAAATGGAAAGGTTACGCATTCGGCGCACCGCACGGCGATTGTGATAACGAGACAGGCTCGGTTGTTAAAATAGTTAGCGAGCGTTACGGTATTCCGGCTACTGCGGCTTACGGTTGCCGCGTTTCTTACCGTGGAATTTGGTACGATTGCAACCGTCCCCTAATGAAATTACCCAAACCAGGAAATCGCGGCGTTTTCCCAGAGAGACAGTGGAACGAAGCAGCGGTGGAAAAGTACCGAATATATCAGGACAGCGTTTGGGCTAACAGCAATTTTAATTTTGGTAAAAGGTTTAAGCTCTTCTGTAGCTTCCACGGTCACGATTTAACCGTAAAATTTCCGGATGGCAAAAAAATCCAGCGCCCGGTTATTGAAGGGATAGGTGTGGGCTTTTCAAAGAATGAATTACGAAGAATTAAAAAGTTTTATTATTCCGTTAGAGCTAAGTATTATGCCAACCCACCCGATTTGTATTTCGGTAACTTACCTGAAGATTTAATTTATTATTACAAAGGTGTTCGTTTGACGTTCTTTTACAGCGGGCTTGGTACGCGCACTTACGGCTCTTTGCGCAGCGATTTAGTTGAAAACGCATTGCATTTGGAAACCCCGGATTTGATGCGTATCGGGAAACAAGCACAGTCGGCAACGGCGGATTTGCTTTTTAATCTTTACACTTTTATTAAAGATTCGATTTTTACTTCACGTAAAGTTAACGTTGCTAACTTAACCATTAAAAAGCCGAAGGATTTGGGAGCGATGGTTAGGATTCCCGCAGGAGCCTTTTTAATGGGTGCACCCAAGGGATTTGGCTGGAGCGCAGAAAGACCGCAGCACAAAGTTTGGACAGATGAATTTCAAATTGACAAATATGAAGTTACCAATGAGCAATATTCAAATTTTCTTAATGAGGCGCTTCGAACCAATAAAATCAAGGTGAAGAACGGTGTGGTAATAAGTTCTTTCGATACCACAAGAAAATATTGCCTTACCAAACAAGCAGTCCCTTTTGCTCAAATAAATTTCGATGGGGAAAAATTTACCGTAGAAAAAGAGAAGGAGTATTTCCCTCTGGTTTATGTTACTTATTACGGAGCTTTGGCTTACGCTCATTTTTACGGTAAGGATTTGCCAACCGAAGCAGAATGGGAAAAAGCCGCTAGTTGGAATGGCAAACGGAAATTTTTGTTCGGTGTATCGGCGGATACTATTACCGGTGTTCAGGCAAATTTCGAAGATAGTGGTGACCCTTACGACTTTAATTATTTGCCGGGTACAACACCCGTTGGTTATTACAATGCCGAAAGTCCTTACGGATTAAAGGATGTTTCCGGGAATGTTTGGGAATGGTGCTCGGATAATTATATTTACGGGTATTACAGAACAATTAAAGAAAAAATGATTGTTAACCCGACCGGTCCGGATAGCTCCACGATGCGAACCATTCGCGGCGGTGCGTGGAACACCGAACCGTTTGTTACAAGAACCACAATGCGGTTGGGAATAAATCCCAATACGCCACTTGTTAATCTCGGGTTCAGATGCGTTAAAAGGAAAAATTTGAAAAAAGTTAAGTGATGAATATTTCCGTAAGTTAATGTAGTGTTAACTTAAATAAATTAAATAAAAAAATAAGTACGTGAAAAATGGGAAATAGATTTTTAAAATATTTTCTGGCGTTGTTAATTACCACTTCCCTGTTTGGAAAAGGAATTACAATAAAGGAAGCGGAAAAAGTAGCGCGGAATTGGTGCGAAAGCAATCAAATGTTGCTTAGACCCAATCATAGCAAAGCAGCCTTTGTTGTAAAGAGTTTTGAAACAATTAAAGATGACAAAGGAAAAGTTCTTGCTTTTGTCGCTAACCTTTCTCCGAAAGGCTTCATTTTAATTTCTCCTGATGATAGACTTGTACCTGTACTCGGTTATTCTTCGGAGAGCAATTTCCGTATTCCAAAAGACGGAAAAGATTTTTATTTCAATTTTTTAAAAGCAGACGTTGGTTTGCGCTTGAAAATATTGAGCGAAAAGAAAGCCAAAGTGAATTTAATCAATAATAACAAAGCGAAATGGCGGTTATTGTTAAAACCGGAAAAGCAAAAATCCTCTGCTCCGAAAAATGTAGAAGAAATTTACGGACCATTTTTAAATTCAACTTGGGGGCAAGCATACGTGAACGGTGAAGCGGTCTTTAATTATTACACTCCCAATAATTGGCCCGCCGGTTGTGTCGCTACGGCAACCGCTCAAATATTGAACTATTACAAATGGCCCCTTCGTGGTTACGGTTATCATTCTTACAAGGACAATAATACCGGAACCCACAGTGCAAATTTCGGTAAGACCGAGTACGATTGGGCTAACACCCTTGACGATTACGAAAATGTCCTGTTCAATAGCGAACAGCAGAAAGCAGCAGGGCTTTTAACCTACCACGCGGCAGTTTCCGTGAATATGGATTTTGAGAAGGACGGTTCCACCGCATCAACAAGCAGCGTACCTTATGCACTCCATCATTATTTTAGATTTAGCGGGCATTACGCTTCGGTTTCTTCCTCCGGCTTTTGGACAGCCTTAAAAAATAATATGCTGGACAGCCGACCGGCAATTCTTTCGATTAAAAGGAGTGACGGATTGGGACACGCCGCTGTTGTGGACGGCTATGCCGAAGTAAACGGTTATTATCATTTGAACCCCGGCTGGTATGGTAGAAATATCGGTTGGTACAACGTTACCGGCTCGTGGGATATGGGCGGTTACACAATTGTTGTGGGCTCAACTAAGGGAATTGTCCCTTCCCCCATGATTAACGACATCGAGCGAATCGACAGTTTGGACTTTTATGTTTCCTGGAGTACAAGCCGGCATCAAAACGCTGAAGCTTACGAACTGCAACAAGCACAGTCTTCAGGGGGTCCTTGGACTGTTCTTAGCGATACCGTCACGGACACTGTTTACCAAGTACACGTAAGCCGCATAGGTTCTTATTATTACCGTGTAAGAGCAAAACGAGACGGAATTTGGTGGGACTATTCAACGGTTAAGAAAGTAAGTCTCGGCTCGGACAGGGAAGTGGTTTTTCAAGTGAACATGACCAACCATCCTCTTTCGGAAGCGGAAACTCTGGGTGTACGTGGGAACGTTGCCCCTCTTTCGGGAATTAAAAGTTTGGGACCGTTTGAGGATAATGACGGCGACGGAATTTACAAATACACGGTAAAATTTAATTACGACGAAGTTGGGGATACGTTAATTTACAGATTTACAATAGACAGCTCCGATGTACTTAAACAAATAGAATCAAAAAATCGCAAGTATTTAATTACAACGGATGTAGTACAAGTTTTGCCCGTAGTGTTCTTTGACGATTTAAGCTCGGTTAAAAAAGGACAGCTTGAGAATCTTAATTTTTCTTTGGAACAAAATTACCCTAATCCTTTTCACGCCAATGGCGGGACGACAACAATAAAATATTCAATCCCCTCTGTAGCGAACGCCCCCGCATCTTGGCGGGTTGCGTCCCCTACAAATGTAAAATTAACGGTTTACGACATTTTGGGTCGCAAGGTGGCGACGCTTGTAAAC
>WFQV01000502.1 GCA_015486905.1 Melioribacteraceae bacterium
GCACAATAATAATTTGGAGGGTAAAATGAAAAAATTACTAACTCTTTTTTTGTTCTTGGTTTTATTGCAACCAAGCGGCGCTCAAACTAATGAGTGGCTTAACTATACCAGCGGGGGAAATATATCATGCCTTACAGAGGAAGGAGATTATTTATGGTTGGGTACTTTTTTCGCCGGACTTGTAAAACTTGAAAAAACTACGGGCAATATTACAGTATTTAATAAAGTAAATTCCGGGCTACCTGATAATTCTGTAAGTGCAATAGCAATAGACGTAAATGGAAATATATGGATTGGAACTTTTTTGGGCGGATTATCTGTTTACAATAAAGGAGGTGTTGTCTCGGTTGAAGAGAGTAGAGATAATTCCGCAGTATCGGAATATTCACTCTTACAAAACTATCCAAACCCGTTTAATCCCTCTACTACTATAGTTTATACTATTAAGAAGGAAACCCATGTTAGCCTGAAAGTATATGATTTATTGGGAAGAGAGGTTTCGGAATTAGTAAATGAGAACCAAGTTACGGGTAAATATAAAGTTAAATTCGATGTCTCGAATTTACCGAGCGGCGTTTATCTATATACACTGAAAGCCGGTAATTTTGTAGAAACTAAAAAACTAATGGTATTAAAATAGTTTCAAGGAGTTAAATAAGTAACTTTTATAAGACCACTCTAAAAAATTGAATACTTTATTGCAAACCCGAGTTGTGGGGCTTGCAAGGGCAATTGCCAATTTTTACTTTTTGGAGTGAGTTTATTCGAAATTGAAAAAACGAAATCATTTTTAGATTTTTTTAATGTCACTATTCTTTTTTAAGCGTTACGTAATTCTCCAAATGTAAAATATCGCACTCGCCGGAAAAACCTGCAGGAGGAATACCGAGGGCTTGAATAAGCCTTCCCCAAAAATTAACTTGTGCTATTGTTGAAGCGAGGATTACCATCTCTCTGTCCGTAAAGAATTTTTTCACTCTTTCAATTAAATCTTCGTTAAATTCAATAGGAGTTTGTGAAGCGCTGCGTGCATATTCCAATGCTGTCCTTTCCCTTTCGGTAATTGTTTTAACTTCTTCTAATTTTTTTAGTCCGCGCAAAGCTAAAATTTCATCTTCTGAAATTCCGTATTTAGCATATTTGTTAGAATTCATGTCGATGCAGAATGGACAAGAAATGTAAAACGATGTTTGCATTCGTACCAGCTTAAGTAACCTTCGGCTGATGTTTTTATCTTTGTGCGCCGCTAACGTTTCCAACGTCCCCGCTCCGATTGCCGTTTTCGGATAAAGTGCAAGTACGCGCGCAGGAATTAATATACTGCCCGTAACTTTTTCCGCAATCCAAACAGCGAATCTCAAAAAAGGATTAAATCTTTTGGGAACTTCTACGAAAGGTGCCATGTTTTTCACTCGAATGAATTTTTGATTCCGTTCAAAATATTGCTATTAAATTTTTGTTTTTGTAATATTGCAATTTACATACTTATTCCTTTTTGTCAAGAAATTTTTGCTGTAAACTTCTAAATTCATTATTGCGGCTTGCCTCCATATGAAAATTCTTTGCGTTCTCTGCGTGGAAAAGGGATGCGGTCCCACGCAAAGCCCGCAAAGATTTTTAATGCAGAGGGAAAATGAGGTAATTATAGTATTACAATTTAAATCCTTGTTTTTTTGTCAAGAAATTGAAGCATAATTCTTAATTGCAGTTTCCTGCGATAGGGCTTTTCCTCAAACAAATGCCAATCCCTTAGCTTAAATATTTCCTTTCACCCAGCTCTCCAAACCGCCGGCGACAATGATTTCCTGTGCGGCTTTTCCCACCGGTGAAATCGGAAATTCTTTCCCGTCGAAAGTTAGAGTTGAATTTTCAAAGTCGATTTTAATTTTCTTCTCAATTCGAATTGTCGGATCGCCGTTGTCGTAATTTCCTTTCAAGTATTTAACAAACTCCGGCTGAGCAATTACAAGGAAACCGTTGTTAATTGCGTTCCTCACGTAAGTGGCACTAAAGGAGCCGGCAACGACAGTACTGATACCACGGTATTTAAGTGCGGTTGCCGCTTGTTCTCGGGAAGAGCCCGTACCGAAATTAAATCCGCCAACCAATACGTCGCCTTTTTGAGCGATTTTTTGAAATTCGGGGTCGTAGTTTTCCATTGCTACTTTCGATTGATCTTCCGGTGTGAAATCGTCAATGTAAGTGTACTTGCCAGGGTAAATGCCGTCTGTGTTCATATTGTCCGGCGGACAAAAAACTATTTCCGCTTCAATCTCTTTTGGGAAGCCTTCGATTATTTCAACGCTTGCTTTTTCAGCTTTGGGTTTGGAATTAAATTTTACCGTACCTTTAACTTCTTCATCCGGGTAACTCAACTCGTAATTAATGTAACCCGCCACGGCGGAAGAAGCTACAACCTCGGGTGAAGCAAGATAAGCCTGCGCGTTTGGCGAACCCATTCTGCCTTTGAAGTTTCTGTTTGTTGCGGAGATGCCCACATCGCCATCTTCGAGAAGTCCCGCACCAAGTCCGATGCACGGACCGCATCCGGGAGGCAGGGGAAGGGCACCCGCATCCAAAAGCGCCTGCCAGTCGCCTCGTTTCTCGGCTTCCTTTTGAACTTCACTGGAAGCTGCCGCTACGTAGAACTTCACGTTCGGTGCAACTTTCTTACCGCGTATTATCCTTGCCGCGGCTGCAATGTCTTCCACGCGACTGTTAACGCAAGAGACCAAGTAAGCCTTGTCGATTTTAACTTTCTTCTTTGCAATTTCGGAAACCGGAGTAATTACTTTTACTGTGTCAGGTCCGGCTACGTACGGTTCTATGCTATCCAAATCCAC
>WFQV01000503.1 GCA_015486905.1 Melioribacteraceae bacterium
TTACTCCATTAATGTAAGCGGCTTGCTCCGAAGCGAGAAAAACAACAGTAACATTGCCTATTCATTTACCGACATCTGTAACAAGAGGAGCACCAAATATTTGTGTTTAATTAAATCTAATTTCATTTGAATCTTCATCAATGTTTTTTTCAACTTGTGCTTTTTGCTTTTCAACTATTTCCGCAGTGTCGAGAGCAATTACCATCTCTTCATTAGTTGGAATTCTAAGAACTTTTACTTTAGAGGAAGCAGAAGATACCTCCGCCTCTCCTTGTGGAGCTTCGTTTAACTTTGGATTGAGCTCTATCCCTAAAAATTCCATATTCTCACAAACTTGCTTACGTACAAGAGAGGAATTTTCACCTATTCCTCCTGTAAAGACAAGCACATCCAATCCGCCCATTGCTGCAGCGTAAGCTCCGATGTATTTTTTTATCCTGTAAGTAAAAATGTCGAAAGCTACTCGAGCACGTTTGTTACCTTCCTGCATCGATTCTTCAATTTCACGCATATCAGAACTTTCTCCGCTCACGCCTAACAAGCCTGAGTGTTTGTTCATTAAAGCATTCATATCGGAAAGTGAAAGCTCTTCTTTACCCATAATGTAAGTTACTAACGAGGGGTCCAAATCTCCGGATCTCGTACCCATTAATAAGCCTTCCAAAGGAGTAAATCCCATTGAGGTATCGACTGAAACGCCTTTGTTTACAGCCGCAATGCTTGCTCCGTTCCCTAAATGTGCTGTTATTATTTTTAGCTGTGAAATATCACGTTTAAGCAACTGTGACGCCCGTTCCGAAACGTAACGGTGAGAAGTACCGTGGAAACCGTAACGTCTTATTTTGTACTTCTTGTAAAGCGCATAAGGTATTCCATACAAATAAGCATAAGGGGGCATTTTTGAGTGAAACGCAGTATCGAACACCGCACATTGAGGAATATCAGGTAGATGTGCTTTACAAGCACGAATACCTTTTATGTTTGGCGGATTGTGGAGGGGAGCAAGCTCTATATTGTCCTTGATTGCCTGCATTACACGATCTGTAATCAAAACCGAATCGGAGAAAGTTTCACCGCCGTGAACAACTCTGTGCCCAACAGCTTCTATCTCGGATTTGTCTTTAATTACACCGTGGTTCGGACTTAGAAGAACTGCAATTACATATTCAATTGCAATTGTGTGGTCTAAAATTTCGCCGACAATTTTAATTTTATCTTGCCCTATTGCTTGATGAGTAAGGACTGCACTGCTCATCCCAATCCTTTCAACCAATCCTTTTGCAAGGACTTTCTTATCATTAGTATTAATAAATTGATACTTAATAGACGAACTACCGCAATTCAAAACTAATACTTTCATTTATTTCCTCAATTTTCTTTTTTGATTATTTTACCGTTTTTATCATATTTAAAGAAGCCTTCACCGGTTTTTTTGCCTAATTTTCTTTCTCTTACCAATTTACGCAATATGGGACACGGGCGGTAACGGGGTTCTCCGAGAGTGTGCCAAAGTTGTTCCATCCAAATGAGAACTTCGTCCAAGCCCATTGCATCAGCCATTTCGAGCGGGCCCATTTTGAACTCGTAGCCCAATTTCATTGCAATGTCGATATGCTCCGCGGAAGCAACGCCTTCAAGTAGAATGTACATTGCTTCATTCAGTAAAGGCACAATAGCACGGGTGGTTACAAATCCCGGGTACTCGTAAACTTCAACAGGGGTTTTCCCTATTCTCGAAGCGAAATCTTTAACTAATTTTACTGTCTTTTCAGATGTTTCGACGCCTTTTATCAGTTCTACCAACGGAACTTTCGGTACAGGGTTTAAGAAGTGCATTCCGATTATTTTATCCGGGCGTTTGGTTTTTTCCGCTATTTTGGATAGGCTTAATGTGGAAGTGTTTGAGACAAAAATTGCTTTTTCTTTTGCAATTTCGTCCATTTTTTTAAAAACAGCCTCCTTTAACTCTAAATTTTCCGAAACAGCTTCGATTATAATATCCGCTACTTTAATATCTTCAAAATTGTAGGACCATTTACTTCTACTTAAAATTGATTTCATTTCGCTTTCTGTCATCGACCAGCGTGAAATTTCATGCTTCATGCTTGTTTTTAGTTCTTCGAGAGATTTTTCCATTGTCTCTTCGTCACGTTCAATTATCAATACGTCAATTCCCGAGCCGGCAATGGTTTGTGCAATTCCTCGTCCCATTACGCCTGCTCCTATTATTGCGACATCTTCTATTTTATCTTCGACGGTTTCTTTTTTAACTCCGTCCATTAAATCTTCAAGTTTTAACTTTTCGCTTGCCATTATTTTACTCCATTAAAATATTTTTTTTGTACATACAAATATCCGAATAAATTAAATTTTAAGCTAAAAATATTTAAAGTATTCTCAATCAAATCTTCGTTTTTTTGTCAAAATATTTTAAACTATTCGTAAGGATTAAAATTTGGAAATTTGTTGCCGGCTTTGCCGCACTAAGGATGAATGGATGGTTGGATGCTGAATGGTGGATAGTCTTTTGGAATGTTGGAATAATGGAATATTGGGTTGGTCAACATTGACGTTTAACGTAGCGTAGATTGACTTGTCCCGCAGTTTGCGGGACGCAATGCAGAGCTTTTCAATATATTGATTATTTTAGTCAATTTTATGTTTGCTTGAAAAATCATTGCCGCCTACCTGCCCTGCCTACCGGCAGGCAGGCGGTAGGCAGGTTCTTAATTAAGAAAGCATTGCCGTTGACTTTAGTCAACGGATTTGAAAAAAGAAACAATGTTTTTTGGCTTTAGCCTCATTTCTCGTACATTTAGTGTTAGAACAATGGGGCTAAAGCCCGAAATTATTTAATTATTCTCTTTCCGTCGGATAAATCCGACCTGCCTGCCGGCAGGCAGGCGGCAATGCTGTCTGAATCCGGCGGAAATTTTGTGATCTAAATTACAATTTTGTGATTTCAATGACAATATTTTTTTCAGCAACAATCTTATGAATTCATTATTTTAAATAATTTAATCAAATTGCCGTTGGCTTTAGCTAAGCCATTCTTTTCGGAGAAAGTAATATTGCTGTTGGCTTTTGCTCCATTGCCGTTGGCTTTAGTTACATTGCCGTTGGCTTCAGTTACATTGCCGTTGGCTTCAGCAAAAGGAAGAAGGGAAAAGAAACAAAAAATGGCTTTAGCCACATTCTTTTTATTTTCAATAATTTAGTCAAAAATTGCCGTCAGCTTTAGCTGACGGCGAGCAGAAATCAAAAATAAAAACGGCTTTAGCCACATTTACATTAGTAAATATTAAATTATTTCATTATTTTTCTAAAACAAACTTTACAATCATTTGTCTTTAGGGAGGGCTTATGAGCTGGGTTAGAGTGTGGGTTCACTTCGTATTTTCCACAAAAAATTTTCACAAAATACTTAAACCTCAGGAATTGAGGAGTAAATTATTTAATCACATTCTTGAAAATGCAAAACAAAAGGAAATATTCATTGATTCATTGAACGGATTTGAAGATCACGTTCATTGTTTGATATCCCTGTCAAAAGATTTATCAATCAGCAAAACCATACAACTTATTAAAGGCGAAAGTTCGCATTGGTTTAATCATCAAGATTTTGGGAAGAAGTTAGTTTGGCAGGATGATTATTGGGCTGTTGGTGTAAGTGAAAGTCATATTGAGGATGTGAGGAATTATATCAAGAGTCAGGAAGAGCATCACAGAAGAATAACTTTTGAAGAAGAAGTTAATAATTTTATGAAAAAGTATGGCTGGGTGAGATTTAAAGACAAAAAGTAAATGGGGCTAAAGCCCGTTGAGTTTTTCTTTTTTTCAGCCGTCGAATAAATTCGACGGCAATATTGTGCCTTAAATAACAATTTTGAACTTTCATTATTTTTAATAATTTTATCAAATTTTCCATTTGTTTAGCAATACCACCCGTTGGGGGCGCTATTGCCGTCAGCTTCAGCTGACGGCTTAGAGAGCTAAAAATATTAGAGGCTTTAGCCACATTCTTTTTGAGTTTGTGCTGATTTTTTAATGTGGCTAAAGCCCAATTCAGTTTGTTCACTTTAAAGCCGTCGGTTAAAACCGACCTGCCGGCAGGCAGGCGGCAATGTAGGCTGTCCCGAAGAGATAGCGTTGCCAAATTCGACGGCAATTTTTGCAAAAATAATTGTTTAACGAAGTAGTTCTGTTAAAAAAGAATTAATCCTTCACGTTAACCCACGACTTTGGCGAA
>WFQV01000504.1 GCA_015486905.1 Melioribacteraceae bacterium
CTGTTATCTGCAATCCAACCATCCAATCATCCAACCATCCATTCATCCAATCATCCATTCATCCAATCATCCCTTTGTCCCTTTGAACCTCTAAACTTCTAAACCGCCGAAGGCGAACTAAACTTCTAAACGAAGATTGAATGAATTACGATTGATGAGTAGTAAGTCTTAAGTAACGAGTCTTAAGTCATAAGTTAGCAGCGTTCAGCGTTCAGTTAGCAGCCTTCAAAAAATAATTTTTACTCTCCAAACTTTCCCACCACAATGAATGACGCCCCGCCAACGGTGGGGCAAATGACAAATCACTTTGTTACGAGTGACTAAGGCTGTTCGCTGTTCATTCCGAATTTCTCTCTCAATTGAAAGTTCAGGTTGGGTATTTTCTAAACTTTGGTCCCGAAGCCGCTTAAAACTTTTTTAACTTCCCCGATACTGATTATTCTCAGTACAAAAATCAAACCGATAAACAGAACAAATACCAAAGATTCCGTCCAGAGCGACAGTTTACCTACTTCAACGAGCCAATAATAAACAGCAAATGTCAGGAAAATCAAAAGGAAATTGTAAAGAATTTTTTTGTACTCGTAATTGATTCTGTAAAATTTTTGAGCCGTGTAAAATATTCCGCCTGCCATCACGACGTAACTTGCAAGTGTCGCCAATGCGGCGCCCCAATAACTAAAGTACGGAATAAGCCAGAAGTTAACACCGACGTTCACCAGCGCTCCCGCGCTTGTAATGTAAGGCATATATTTTGTCTTCTCCTCGATGTAAATCCCCGCCGTAAAATTAACATACATTCCGTAAAACAAATATGCAAGCAGAACAATTGGAACGATGTAAATGCCCCCGAGGAATTCTTGCCCGATAATTGTGCGCCCGTGGTAAATTTCAATCGAGGCCAAGTCTTTAATAAACAACGAAACGAAAGCCCAAACAATCGAGCCGACAACCACAAAAATAGTCAGAACTTTGGAGAATAATTCCTTCGCATCTTTTTCTCTTGCATTGTTTAGGAAAAAAGGCTGCCATGCGTATTGAAACATTGAGACAAAAAGCATCATAAAAATACCGAGCTTGTAATTTGCGCGGTAAATTCCAACTGTAGCATCATTTGTCAACTCACGTAATATCGGCACGTCAATCATTTGAACCATCATTGCCGCAATGCTTGCAGGCAAATAAGGAATCCCGAATTTCAACATTTTACGGAAGACTTCCTTGTCAATTCTCGGAACAAGCAGCTTTGCAATTTCCGGCAGAAGTACTACAAACGTAGAAGCCGAAGCCACAAGATTGCTTATGAATATTGCTTCGATTCCAAATTTGTATTTTAAAATCAGGACTAAATTCAGAATAAGATTAATTGTAATATTCAGAATTTTAATTGCTGCAAATTTTCCTGCTTTCCTCTGCAAACGCAAATTGGCAAACGGAATGAGGCAAAGAGTATCGAAGAGAAGAATTAAAATCAAATAGACAATCAACGAATTGTACTGCGAGGGAATGTCCAAAGCGTGATTTAAAGGGGTGCGGTAAAGGTAGAAGACCACCGTTGCCATTAAGGCAGTAAACATCACAACGATGTACGGTGTGGAAAAATAATCTTTCTTCTGCTTTTCTTCTGCAAGGGAAGCGTATTTCAAGAACGCAACGTCCATTCCGTAAATGTAAACGATGTTCATAAAAGCAAGGATTGTGTAAAGATAAGCAAAAATGCCGTAGTCGGAGGTGGTGAAAACATTTGTGTAAAGCGGGACAAGAAGAAAACTTAGGAAACGCCCGAGAATTGTGCTAATTCCGTAAACCGCAGTGTCCTTGGAAAGTTCTTTTAGTTTGTCAAACATCAATAGTTCTCGAAATACTTTTTCAAAGCATTTAAATAAAACGCAGGAGGACGAACAGGCTTGATAGAACCTTTTTTAATGAATACATGTTCAGTGTGCCCGGTTGCAAGAATTTCACCCGTAGCTTGCCGCCGTAAAACGTAATCGATGTGAATTTTTGACGAATACAATTTATCAACCGCTGCTTCAACTTCAATCAAATCGTCGTACCTTGCCGGAATTTTGTAGCGGACGTAGGCTTCCAACAAAGGCAGTTGGTAACCGGCATTTTCAACTTGTGAATACGGCAAGCCGTGAGCACGCAAAAGTTCCGTTCTCCCCACTTCAAAATATTCCAGATATCTGCCATTGTAAACAATGCCCATTGCATCGGTATCGGCATATTTAACACGAATAATTGAAGTATGCTTTAACATTTGACCCCGCAGTTTTTTTTGACGAAAATTTATTTACGCCGGATTCCGAAAGGGTGAGTATTACTCAACGAATACACCCATTGCACCAAATTTTTCAAGTCTGTTTTGAACAAGTTTGTCAGGCTTTATTTTCACCAACGATGCTAACTCTTCTTTTAAAACATCTTTCAACGTTGCCGCCATTTTTTCGTGGTCTTTGTGTGCACCGCCCAAAGGTTCGGGAACAATTCTGTCTATTATTCCCTGAGCTTTTAAATCTTCGGCAGTAAGTTTAAGCGCCTCGGCAGCTTGCTCTTTGTAATCCCAACTGCGCCAGAGAATACTTGAGCAGGATTCGGGACTGATTACCGAATACCAGGTGTTCTCCAACATTAAAACTCTATCCCCGATTCCTATTCCTAAGGCGCCGCCGCTTGCACCTTCACCAATAATAACAACGATAATGGGTACTTTCAACCGGCTCATCTCTAATAAATTTCTCGCTATTGCCTCTGCCTGCCCGTTCTCTTCGGCTTCTAATCCAGGGTAAGCGCCGGGAGTATCTAACAAAGTAATTACAGGTTTATTAAATTTTTCAGCAAGTTTCATCAAACGCAAGGCTTTGCGGTAACCCTCGGGATTAGGCATTCCGAAATTGCGGAAAAGATTACTCTTGGTATCTCTCCCTTTCTGATGTCCGATAATCATTAATTTGAATTCGTCCAATTTGGCAAAGCCGCCCACAATTGCGTGGTCGTCGCGGTAAAGTCTGTCGCCGTGCAGTTCAATAAAATCTTCTGTCATTAAATAAATGTAATCCAATGTATAAGGGCGCTGGGGGTGGCGCGCAAGTTGAACGCGCTGCCAGCGAGTAAGATTTCCGTAAATGCTTTTCTTTAATTCTACAACTTTATTTTCAAGGTTACCAATTTCTTCGCTAAGGTCGATGTCGCCTTTAAGATTCCGCATTTCTTCTATTTTTTGCTCAAGCTCGGCAATAGGTTTTTCAAATTCCAAAATATTTTTTGCCATTTATTTCTCCGATTTAATAAACATTTTCGAAAAAGTTTTCCCGAGTATTTCCAAATCCAGCCAAATGTTTTGATTCCTTGCGTAATAAATATTTAATTTATCTTCCTCCCGCGAATCGTTACGGTCGTAAATTTCAGTGTACCAGTAGCCGGTCAGTCCTATCTTGCCAATGTAAAGTGAATTGTAATAAGAACTTTTCCGCGGCCCGACAAAACTTTTCTTTCCCGTAAAAACTTGCGGAGTACTGAGAACAAACTGCTCGAATTCGGAACGTTTAGCTCTGACTCGTGAAATCAAATATATGAAAGTATAAAATAAAAGCAAAATAAGTGACGAGAGAGTTAAATCGAAACTTCGTTTTAGTGTTCTGTGAAGAAAGGAAGAGATATTGTAATTCACTTTCAGCAGTGGAATGTCGTCTAACATTGTAACGGATGACTTCCCGACAAGGTAATCCAGACGTGCGCCGGAAAAGAGAAAGCTAATGTTTTCTTTCTGTAACGAAGCAACGATATTGAACATTTCGTTGAAAGTAATTTCTTCCGAAGAGAAAATCACCTTACGAATTTTCCTTTCTTTGATTATTTTGTCAATATTCTTAATGCTTCCCAACACCTCAAAACTTTCTTTTTTAACCCCGACTTCCCTAAACGTTTTTCCAATAAGTCCGACCACGTAATAAATATCGGTAAAATTTGCTTTCAATTTTTTTGCCAAATTCAAAGCAGTCTCGCCGGTACCAACCACAATTGTATTGCCTGCACGGTCCTCAAAGGAGATTCCGATTTTAAAAAATAATTTTGCGACAATACGCCAGAAGCTGAAAAGGATAATCGCAAAGGAATAAGCAATTAAAACAACTGCTCTGGAATAACCGTACTGCTTAAAGAAAAAAGTAATTGCCGAAAGGATAATCACGCCGAAAAGTAAAGAAGCCAAACTGCGCGCCACTGAAAGAAGGTTTTTTTTGTAAGTTCCGAACAAAGCCGAAACAAACATTTGCAAAATTGCTGGTACGATGTAAATCCAAGGTTTAACCTTCTCAGGGAAACCCAGCCAATGTTGATTTCTGTAAATGCTTTCGGCAGCCAAAAGTGAGAGGGCAAAGATTAAAACATCCGCCACAGCCGCAAGAATCGGAAGTTTGTAAAGATTAAGGAAAGCCAACCCACGACGGATTGAAATTGCAAATTTCAAAATAAATTCAATTAGGAAAGAAGAGGAGAAATGCTTTTTAACGAAGAGTTTCATTGCGTCGTAAAAAATCTTTGTCTCGTCAAGCGAACTTCTCTTTGTGCTTTCCCCTTTGTAATGAATTATCTCCGTCTCATGGAAATAATAAACTTTGTAACCTGCCTTTTGAACGCGGTAACAAAGGTCAAGGTCTTCACCATACATAAAGAACCTATCGTCAAATCCCCCGACTTTTTTGTAAACTTCTCTTCGGAACATCATAAACGAGCCGGAAACAGAATCAACTTCATAAGTTTGGTTTTCATCCAAATAGGTCAGGTTGTACTTAGCAAATAATTTGCTTTTGGGAAACAGTGTACTAAGTCCCGTAACTTTTGTAAATGACGTCCAAAGTCCGGGGAAGCTCCGCCGGCAAGCCAATTGCAGAGTGCCGTCGGGATTCAAAACTTTACAACCGGCCATTCCGGCATCGGGGTGGCTATTAAAAAAATCAATCATTTTCACAAAAGTATCTTCGCGTACAATTGTGTCGGGATTCAACAGCAGAATGTATTTGCCGGTTGCTCTCTCAAGCCCGATATTATTGGCTCTTCCAAACCCTATGTTCTTTTCGTTGCGGATTAAAAGGACTTGAGGATACTCTCTTCCGAGAGCTTCGACGCTGCCATCTTCGGAAGCGTTGTCAACAACAATCACTTCTATTTCCAAACCATGTGCGGCTTTAAAAACGGATTCCAACGAATTGAGTAAAAACTCTTTAACGTTGTAATTGACTATTATTACTGAAATATCCGGCATCGTTTATTTTAAAATCCCCAACATACTTCTGTAACGGAGTTTCCAAACCATAAAGATTGCCTCGCGTACAATTTTCTTAGACATCTTTGATGTACCTTCAACTCTATCGACAAAGATAATCGGGATTTCCTTTATTCTAAATTTTTTTTTGAAAGTCTTAAAATTCATTTCAATCTGAAAAGCGTAACCGTTTGAACGGATTTTATCAAGGTCAATGGAAGCAAGCACCTCTTTACGAAAACACTTAAATCCTCCGGTAGAGTCTTTAATAGGCATTCCCGTAATTACACTTGTGTAAATATTAGCAAGATAACTTAGCAATAATCGACGCATCGGCCAGTTAATCACGTTCACGCCTGTAATATAACGACTGCCAATTACCAAATCGTTTTCCTTAATTGCCTCCAAGAAATCGGCAATTACTTTCGGGTCATGAGAATAATCGGCATCCATTTGAATTATTAAATCGTAACCTTTTTTAAGAGCATATTTGAAACCTTCGGCGTAAGCGGTACCGAGACCCATCTTCCCTTCTCTTTTAAGGACGTGTATTCTATCGTCATGCTGTGAAAGTAATTTGACATAATCACCCGTTCCGTCGGGCGAACCGTCATCGACTACGAGAATATTAATGTTCGGATAAAGCTCGATAATATCAGGAATTAACTTTTCAATATTCTTTCGCTCGTTGTACGTCGGTATTATTACTATTACTTTCTCCATACATTTACCTTAAAAGTTTTTCTATTATTAACTCGTTTTTTGTAAATCGGATATTGTAAATCCGAAATTCTCTTTAAAACCTAATTTTCAATTTACAACTTTTAAATTTACATTTCTCATTAATTTGATTTCGTAAAAGCCTTCAGCTCAAAACAGAAATCCAAATACATTTGCCATTCTTAATTTTTAATTTTTAACCTACCTACCGCCTGCCTGCCGGTAGGCAGGGCAGGCAGGTTCTTAATTCTTTTTTATTCATAGTGTCCCTTACCCAAAAGAACGACAAATACGGTTCTGAAAATTATTTTTAAGTCCATTCGCAAGGACATATTTTCAATGTAAAACAAATCGTAACGAAGTTTAGTCTTTACATCCTCGATGTTTTCGTCATATTTATGCTTTACTTGCGCCCAGCCGGTAACACCGGGACGTACCTTCAAACGTCTGGTGTAAAGTGGAATTTCGTTGGAAAGTTTTTCTACAAAATAAGGACGTTCGGGACGAGGACCTACAAGGCTCATTTCGCCTTTTAATACATTAATCATTTGTGGAATTTCATCTATACGAACGGTGCGAATAATTTTTCCTACCTTTGTAACCCTCGGGTCATCCTTTGACGACCAAGTGGGCCCTGTTAATTTTTCGGCATCTTTAACCATAGAACGAAATTTGTAAACTTTGAAAATTTTCCCTCCCTGCCCAATTCTTTCCTGCCGGTAAAAAATTGGGCCACGGCTGTCCAACTTAATTACAACAGCAGTAAGTAATGTAACCGGTAAAGTTACAATTAGAATAATAAAAGAAATGATTATGTCCATTAATCTCTTGAGTTTTTTCTCCCACTCGGGCATTAGTTGCGGCATAATGTCAATAAGAGGGAATCCGTAAATTTGGGATGTACGCGCCTGACCGCTTACAATTTCGTAAAGGTCGGGAACAATTTTCAATCCGAAATGCTCTTTGTCGCATTTGTCAATCACGTAAATTGTAACATCGTCCTCGTGTTTTTCGAGGGCAAGAATTATTTCCTCCGCTTCAACATTACGTGCAATGGAAACAACATCTTTGTAAGTTCCCAAAACCTTCACACCGTTAAATTCCTTGCCGATATTTTCTTCCTCGACGGCGACATAGGCTTTAACGTCGAGTCCGAGTCCGCGATATTTCTCCAACGTTTTGTGAATATTGTTCGCTTTGGGATTAAAGCCGACAATCACAGCATTCTTCCGCCCAATTCCTTTAATTAATAAATTCCTTTGAATGCTACGAACCGCAACCCGTCCGATGCTCACAAACAAAAGGAACAAGCCCCAATAAATAAAAATCAAGTAACGTGCGGCAACCGTTTGCCCGTGTGCGGCATCGTCGTAAAAAATTATGAAGAACAAAATAAAAATTCCTACGAAAGAAGCCTTAAACAGAGTGGAGAGTTCGTCAAAGCGGGAAGCGGCAAACCAAGTACGATACATTCCTACAAAAATAAATACAAGTAACCAGTATAAATAAATTACCAAAAGGGGGAGGAACATTGCCGGCTGGGAAAATAATTGGAACCAGCCGGATTCAACACGGAAATAAAAATAAACTAATCCTGCAAGATTTATTGTAATAAAATCGACAACAAGCAGTAAAATTTTTTCTAATTTTTTGTTCAAATTAAATCCGTTAAATTAAGTTAACTTCAACTATTAAAAATGAATTCTGTTCCAAAAACAAATTTTTCAGGATGTAAAATAACTTTTCGCTTTCCATTTTTAACTTTCAACTAATAATGAGACTAACGTCTATCATTTTACCTCTAGCGTCTCGCATTTAACTATTTCTTATTTCCGGTTTCTTCTTCCTTATTTTTATTTTCTCCACCTATTTTAAATCCGTACCCTTAAATCTTCTTAAGGACCGAAACAGCTATGTGTTCACCTATTGAAAGAGCAGCTGTGGCTGCCGGAGAAGGGGCGTTGCAGACGTGTGTTACGCGTTCGTTTTCAACTATTGCGAAGTCGTCAAGCAGACCGCCGGTTTTGTCGCACGCCTGGGCACGTATTCCGGCACCTCCCGGTTCCAAATCATCTGACGTTATTTCAGGAATTAAACGTCTAAGTGCTTTTACAAATGCGGATTTGCTGTAAGAGCGGTAAAATTCGCCGAGACCGGTTTTCCAATATTTCGCTGCTACTTTAAGAAAGCCTGGCCAAGTGAAAGATTCGCAAGTATCTTTTACGTTAAAGCTAAATTTCGTGTAACCTTCCCGTTTAAATGAAAAGACGGCATTCGGACCTGCTTCCCTTTCGCCGTCAATCATACGCGTAAAATGAACACCCAAGAAAGGGAAAGCGGGGTCGGGGACAGGATAAATTAAATTTTTTACAAGGTAACGTTTTTCCTCTTTTATCTTGTAATATTCACCACGGAAAGGAATAATGCGTAAATCCAAATCGGGGTGGGTCATTTTTGCAATTCTATCCGATTGCAAACCGGCGCAGGTAATTAAATAATCGGAAGTGTGAGTGGTTTTGTCGGTTATCACCTCAACACCGGTGGAATTCAATTTAATGTTCGAAACATTTTCACCGAAGAAAAATTCCGCATTGTGTTTTTCAATCGTTTCACGAAATTTATCTGCGACCTGTTTGTAATCAATTATTCCTGTTTCGGGAATATGTATTCCGGCAATACCGGATACATGAGGTTCAATTTCTTTTAATTCTTCTTCCGAAATAATTTTAATTCCGTCAATTCCGTTTTGAATTCCCCGTTCGTAAAGGACGTTCAAATAATCTTTTTCATGCTCGTCGGTAGCAACAATTACCTTACCGCAAATGTCGTATTTAATTCCGTGTTCGTCACAAAAGTCAAGCAGCATCTTGTAGCCTCGTCTGCAATTTACAGCTTTAAGGCTTCCCGGTTTGTAATAAATACCCGAATGAATCACACCGCTGTTGTGCCCCGTTTGGTGAGCGGCAACATCTTTTTCTTTTTCAATTATCGTAAGTTTTAAATTAGGATTTTTTTCCAATAGTTTCACTGCCGTAGCGAGACCTACAATCCCGGCACCGACTATTGTAATGTGTTTGTCAGCCATAATCTCATTAACCAAATTTAAGTAAATAAATATTTTTTAAAGAACAAATTTAGTCAATAGGGATGAGAAAACAGCCTGGAGGAGGAAAATTTTTGGTACAAGTTTAAATTTGGTGGCAAAAAAATAGCTTGTCTTTTTCCCCAAAGCGTTTTGTTACGATTTTTTGCTTTCCTTATTTTTTCCAACCTACCCTTTCCCTCCCTTCCCGACCTGCCTGCCGCCTGCCTGCCGGCAGGCAGGAGGGAGTGCTGTTTCTTTGTGCGTATATTGAGAACCTCGCCTCGCAGAACGCGGGGAAATGGTGGATAGGTTTTAAAAATGTTCATTGAAAATTAAAATTTCCATCTTTACATTTTCAACTCTCAACTAATAATAAACCTAATGCCTTGCGTCTTACCTCTAGCGTCTCGCGTTTAACTATTTCTTATTTCCAGTTTCTTCTTTCTTATCTTTTTATTTTTTGACACCGATTTTAAATCTGAACCAAATTTTTCATTCTTCATTTTTAACTAAAGGGACGGTGAATGAAATAGTTGTCCCTTTTTCAACTTCACTTTCAATGGAAAGCTCGCCACCGTTGTGTTTAACCATTTCGTTTACTAAAAGCATTCCGAGACCGGTACCTTTTTCGCCCCCGGTACCGTGGGTAGATTTCCCCTTTTTGTTGAGCAATTGTTCTATTTGTTTTTCGGTCATTCCAATTCCCGTATCTTCAACCGAAATTTTTACTTTGCCTTCTTCGGGCAATACCTTAGCTCTAACCGTAATTTTACCGTTTGGCCTTGTAAATTTAATTGCATTATTTATCAAATTCCTAAGCACAGTTTGCAGCATACTTACATCGCAGAAAACTTTAAGACCGTTTTCCAAATCCCTTTCAAGGCTAATATTTTTAATCGATGCGCTTTGTTCAAAATTGCTCAAAACCTTCTCAATTTCACCTTCCAATTCAACTATCTCGGGCTCGTGTTTAATTCCTTGTGTTTGGTTTCGAGCCCATTGTAATAAATTTTCAACCATAGCGAACAAATTTTGCGAAACACTTTTAATATGTCCCAAATTTTCTTTAATTTCATCTCTGGAAAAATCATCAAAGTCAGAGAGCATCATTTCCGAATAACCAAATAAAGCGCTGAAGGGACTTTTTAAATCGTGTGCAATAATGCTGAAAAGTTTGTCTTTTGTAAAATTAGATTCTTGTAATAGTTTTCGTTCCCTTTTTAGTTTTTTGTTTTGCAAATAAAACACAACCGCAAAAACAACTATTAACAACCCCAATAAAAATAATGCATGGAATATTATTTTGTTTTTTTGAAGTTCGTTTTCTAATATTAGATTATCTCTATTCAATTTATTGATTAGAAAAATTTTCTTAAACTCATTTAACCGCGTTTTCTTTTCCAGCAAACCCAAAGAATCACTTATGTTTATTGCTTTTTGATGATAGAGTGCTAATTTCTTCATTTCATTATTATCTCTATAAATTTTAACGAAATTAAAATACGCATCTATCAATCCTTTATCATAGTGAAACTTTTTAGCAATTTTAATACTTTTATTCAAAACCCGAATAGCTTTGTCATCTTTATTTAATTTGTGGTAAATTAAGCCCAGTCCGTTAAGGTTATTAACTATTCCGTTCGGATACTTGACTTTTTCCAAATAGCGCAAAGCTTTAGTCCTATAAGCCAGAGCTTGTTTGTAATTCCCCCGGCAAAAATGAATTCCACCAAGGGTGCCAAGAATAATTCCAATTCCTCTTTTATCTTTAAACTTTTTGAAAGTCTCCAACAATTGTAAAGCCAAATGGTAAGCTTTGTCATACTCCTCATTTTGTAAATAAATCTGCTCTATTAAAGATTTTGCAACAGTAATACCGAACTCATCTTTTATTTTTTCACGTATTTCAATAGCTCTATTTAATTCTTTTAATGCCATATCGTATTGCTCTGATGTAGTGTACCAAAGGCCCAATTTAATATCGCAAAACGCTTCCCCTCTTAAATTTTTTAATTTTTTAAATATTTCCCTTGCATTAAAAACGTATTCGAGAGCGAGGAAATATTCGTGTTGATAGCCGTAATAGCCGCCAATATTATTGAATGCATAAGCCATCTGCATTGAATCTTTAATACTTTTAGCAATATCAAGAGCACGCTTGTACATTTGATAAGAAGAATCATATTCACCGATGTTGCGATAAATAACTCCTAAAAAATTAAAACCCTTAGCCAAATTGGATTTATCGTTTAATTCCTCGGCAAGGTTAATTGATTTCTTCCCAAATATTAAAGCTTCGGAAGGAGCTTTCCCTCGTTTTTCCCAAGTTTGCTGTAATAAAAAATCAAGTTTCCGTTTAGGTGTAAATTTTTGAGCAACGGAAAGAATTGAATCCACCTGAGCCGTATTATTAGAAAAAATCAGGAGAGAACTAATAATCAATATTTTAAGAATAACTTTCACTTGAAGTTTTTGTACATTCAACTTATTTATAATCTGACTTCAAATATATAATATTATCTTTTCTAAATCCAATTTCCCTAATAAGGTAAATCATCATTTCTCTACATCCGTTGGCAAAACAACCGTAAACTTTGTCCCTTTGCCTTTTTCACTCTCCACCATAATTTCACCATTGTTCAATTCCACGTATTTTTTAACAAGCGAAAGTCCGAGTCCCGTACCTTCGAATTTTCTGGTATAGCCGGTATCTTCTTGGGAGAACGGGTCGAACAGATGGGGTAAAAATTCTTTTTCAATCCCAATGCCCGAATCTTCGACGTCAACAGCAAGTAAATTTTCTTTTTTCTCGTAAAGAGTAACTTTCACAAAACCTTTTGAGGTGTACTTAATTGCATTTTCAATTAGATTAATAAAAATTTGACTGACTGTAAATTTGTCGGCTTCCAAAAGGGGTTTTTGCACTTTTTTCTCTAAAGTAAGTGTTAAACCTTTCCTTTGTGCAAAAATTTTCTGGTCGGCTACAATATCGCTCAAAATAGAGCCGAGGCTAATTAATTCCACATTCATTTCGTAGGTACCCGCTTGAACTTCTGCGTTTCTCAAAATAAGTTCAATCGTGTTCAGCAGTCTTGCGCCTCCACGTTGAATGCTATCGAAAGCAGGGAGGAATTCCTCGCTAACTTTTGATTTGCATTCTTCTTCAATCAGTTGATTAAAACTTAAAATTGCGTTTAGAGGCGTTCTTATTTCATGTGACATTTGCGCCAGGAATTCGGATTTCAGACGGTCTGACTTTTCGGCAGCTTCCTTTGCTTTAATAAGAACATTCTCATATTCCACTATTTCGGTAATATCGCGCACCATAACCAAAATTAAATCTCTGTCTATTTTTAAGATCCTCAGTTCAAAATGAGATTCTTCATTTTCTTCAATATAAGAAATGTTCATCTCGGTTATTTCCCCCTCCGAATAAGCTTTGGTAAATGACTCTTTGTATTCATTAATGGAGACGTCGGGAATTAACTCTTCGAAAGATTCACCGATGTATTCATTTACATCGTCAACATCTTTAAACATTTCCCAATTTCTAACATTTAAAATTTTGCCTGCCGGTGAAAGTTCAAAAATGGGGTCTGGGATTGAATCCAGAATTTTAGCGTTCCTTTCCTCGCTAACTTTCAATCTTTCCAATGTCCTTTTCATTAAGGTAATATCTTCAACAATCCCTTCGTAATATTCTACGTTACCATCAGCGTCTTTGTTAGCCCGTGCACTCTCACGGATATAAATAATTTTACCGTCCTTTTTCCTCAGTCTATATTCAAAACCTTTTATGGTGCCGTATTTCGACAGTGTTGTTCTAAATTTTTCTTTGCTTTCTTCATCAACGTAAAATTTACCTTCATCCACTTTGATTTTTTGTAATTCCGTTAAGGAATCGTAGCCTAACATTTTTACAAAGACGTCATTTGCAAGAATAAACTCACCCTCAACCGACGTGCGGTAAATTCCGACCGGGATATTTTCGAAAAGTTCACGGTATTGTTTTTCGCTTTCCTCCAAAGCTTTCTGAGCTTTATAGGCTGTTGTAACATCCTTCAATGTGCCTACCGTGTACAATTCGCCGCCCAGCATAAAAGTACCGAGGTGGACGTTCATTGTAACCCTTGAACCGTCTTTGTGAAGGAAATTTGCAACGTATTCTCTTTGAATTTCTTGTCCTTCTTTTCTTTTAATGTAACGCTCTCTGACCATCGGTAAATCTTCAGGGGCAACAAATTCATCAAAATTTTTACCGATTATTTCATTTGCTTTTCTACCAAGCATAGTTGCAGCGACAGGGTTTACGTACACCAATTTAAATTCGTGAATCATAAACAAGCCGTCTTGGATATTCTCGATTATCGCCTTGTATTTTTCTTCAATGTCCATGAGCGCATTTTGGGCTCTTTCTTCTCTGCTAACATCATAAACACCTACATAAAGAAACTCTTCAAAAGATGTTTTAATACTGCCGACATAAACATCAACGGCAACATATTGCCCGTCTGCCAATTTATGTTTTGCACGATAATTAGTATGCCCCAAAGAAGTACTCAGAATATTCGCCGCATCTTTAAACGAGCTGTCTATTTCATTAAAATTAATATTCTTCAATTCTTCAAGTGAATAGCCGTAAAATTCCAGCGCCGAATTATTCGCATCCAAAATTTTGCCGCTTACCGGATGAACCAGCAATAGTATTGATTTGTTATTCCTAAACATCTGCTGATATTTCTCATTCGAAGCAAGTATTTTTTTAGTGGCTTTTTCAACTTCTTCTTTTAACTTTTGTTCATGATTAATTATAAAAAAGAACTTCCCGATAAAATAAAGGAAAGAAAAAGAGAAAAGGACAACAATTAAAATGAACCACCATGTTGCGTAGAACGGTTTTTGAACCGTAATGATGTGGCTTTTAACGGCGGTTGATGTATCACCCCAAAAATTAACAGCTTTTACCTTAAAACAATATTTCCCGAGAGGTAAATTTGTGTAACGAACTTCCGAATTTGAAGATATTGTTTTAGACATCCATTTTTTATCGTAATTATTCAGTTTAAATAATAATTTAATATCTTGCGGGTGGTCCTGTGTAATTACATTCAAATGAAAAATCAATTCATTATCATTGTAACTAATATTAAAATCGGATTTTTTAATATTCTTCTCTTGTCCGGATTCAATTCTCGTTAAAATTAATTTCGGAGGTTGTACTTTATTCAATTTGTCAAATCTGTAATCAAACACCGACAACCCTTCTTCGCTGCCGAACCAAAGGTTTCCATTTCTATCAACGAAAGCCGCACTTCTATTCATTTCGGAACCGATTAAACCGTCCCTCCTTGTGTAATGAAGCATTCTTCTGCCCGTGTAACGGTAAACACCGTCGTTCGTTCCGAACCATAAATCGTTATTGTGTGCTTTCAAAATAAAATAGACAACCGAGTTCAAACGGAAGTTCATCGGTTGAAACTTTTTCAAAGTGTCACTCTCAATTTTGAAAACTCCATTAACTCCGCCCACAAGTTCGCCGTATTGCTTATCTTTAAAGTAGCAAAATATATTTTCGTTGTTTTTAGTAGCAGACCTTATTCGTTTAACTTTGCTGCCGTTTTTAACAATTAAGCCCCTTGAAGTTGTAATTACAAATATGCTATCGTTAACAACAAATAATTTTCTAACTACGGTTTTGGGTAAGTGTAAAATCGCTTTTAACTTTCCGTTTGTTTTTTTCAATAACCGACTTGAAGTTAAATAAAACAAACCTGCATTACTCTGAACAACCGAAACAGCAGTTTCTTGAGTGTTGGGAAATTTTAATTCCCATTTAACCTTACCTCGTTTGTTTATTTCGCAAAATCCCGAATAAATAAACGCCAAATGAACATTGCCGTTTTTATCTGAAGTCAAATCCAACACCCTTGAAAAAGGTTTTATTGCAATTCCCAAATCTTTTTTTTGAAATGTATTTACATTAATTGAAAAAATTCTTTGTTTGTTGGCAACAATGATATGATTTGAATCCAAAGCGTTAATTGCAGTGACACCTTTCTCTTTTTGAGTAAACAAATCACTTATTCTGAGGAAGGACATTGAATTTAATTTACTAATACCGTAATAATTTCCAAACCAAACGTTATTATCATTATCAATAAATATCTTTGCACAGCCTCCGGGTAAAAATCCTTGAGCCGTAGTATATTTACTCAATTTATGTGTTAAAGTGTCGTAAGCAAATAAGAAGAATTTATCACCGAAAAACAGCTTCCCGAACCAGACTCCATTTAAATCATGAGTTGCCCTATTTAACGAATCGATATTAAAACCTTTGGATAAGATATTTAATTTTTTTCCTTTTAACAAATAAAGTCCTGAACGAGTTAAAACCCATTTGGGACGAGCTGTTTTTTTATTTACAATTATATTAAGAACCGGTCTATGTTTGAGATATTTGTTTTTTATTTCGTGAAGTTTGAAATTTTTAAATATTTGCACGCCTTTATCGGTACAAACAAAAATCGAATCACCCGACTTATTAAATGAGTTTATCCGCCTACTCAAAAGTCCATCTTTGATTCCTATCTTTTTGTAAACATTATCTTGTAGGAAAAATATCCCCCTTCCCCTAATCCCGAATATAGGAACGCCATGGATTATTTCAAAGCCAGTAATATACGTATCCCTCCTAATTCGAAGGTCATTAATCATAATTTCTTTGAATTTTTCCTTGTCAAAATAATATAGGGAAACAAACTTATCCGAAGTAGAAACAGCCCACACTTTATTAGAATCGTCAATTGCTAATTTTTGAACCGAGGTATTCTCCAACCCTTCCTTACGTCCGTAAAATTTCCAATTATTTCCGTCCGTAACCGCAATGCCGTTTAATGTACCAATCCAAATTTTGCCAAAGTTATCTTGCACAATATCTGTAACTTGAAATATCGGCAACCCGCTATCGGCTGTAAGTCGTTGGATATCTGACCCCCGAGCAAAAATTGAGGGAAGGGTGAGGAGCAAGGAAATCAAAATATGTAAGACTTTATTTTTCAAAACTTGGCTGACAAATTTTTAAGTTGCAAAATAACAAATAAATTTCTTAAATAATATTATATTTTGAAATATTTTCCTATATTACAGGGATTTTTTACAAAACAAAATCCCGAAACCAATTATGAGAAAAATTGTAAAAAAACAGCTAAATATTTGCAATGTAATAACGATAATAATGATGTTCCAAAATATTACAAATTCTCGAATATGGAAAGAATAAGATTACGGTGAATTGAAAACAACGAATTTGGTTTGTTAATTAAGGTTTTTTGGCACAAAAAATATAACACAATCGTATTAAAGGACTAAACGGGAAAAGATGAAGAAAATAAAAAACATATTGATAGTAACTTTGCTTGTTTTGTCGGTTTCTTTTTTGAACGGCTGCGGTTCGAGTAAAATAGCCGTTAAAAATAAAAAAGAAAAAATGAGAAAGCAAGTTGCAATTACGGTGGACGATTTGCCTTTCGCAAGCAGCAACCGCTTTATTACGGATAAAATGAAAAAGGAAATGTTCAACCGTTTCCTCGACAAAGTAAAAAAATACAATGTAAAAGTTGCCGGTTTTTTAATCGGTTCGCACTATTCTCCCGACTGGGATAAATATTTAATCAGATGGATTAAAGAAGGGAACACTCTCGGGAACCATACTTATTCACATTTGAATTCAAACGATGTTACCGGCGATGAATATGTAGAAGATATTGGTAGATGCGACAGTGTGCTAAATATCATCTTTACAAAAGCTCGTGAGGAATTAAAAATCCCCTTCTCAAAGAGCGAAATTACCGCGAGTGACAAAACCGACACGCCGGATAAATTGATTTACCCTACTTTAAACCCTGCGGATTCAACCGACATCAAAAAAATATTAACAGCACCTAAAGAAGAATTTAAGAAAGTACTCACCAAAAAATATAACTTCAATTACAAGTATTTCCGTTTCCCTTATCTGAACAGAGGCAACACGGCAGGGAAAAAATATATTATCAGCAGTTACCTCGAACACAACGGTTACAAAATTGCGCCAGTTACCATTACCTCCAACGACTGGCGGTTTAACCCCCGTTTTGAAATTGCATATTTAAATAAAAACGAAGAAGAAATGAAAAGCATTCAGGACGAATATTTGAAAAGGATAATTCGTGAAACTTACAACTCGGAAAATTATGCCATTCAAACTTTCCACCGTGAAGTAAAACAAATTTTGCTGTTTCATTTAAATATGCTGAATTCAATGACCGTGAATAAAATAATCGAATGGTATTTGGATAACGGTTGGGAGATTGTGGATTTGGACACTGCTCTTAAAGATGAAGTTTACGGTTATGAGGATACTTACAACGGCAAATACGGCATTCCATGGTTATTTAGAGCTAAGAGAATAAGGCGAACCACCGAAAGTCCAATCGCATGGGGGAATTAGGCGGTTCGCCCCCTCCCCTTTCCACTTTAAGCAAAAGAAAA
>WFQV01000505.1 GCA_015486905.1 Melioribacteraceae bacterium
GCCTACGAGGACGACTGTACCTTTCTTTTTACACATTTGGAATGAGTGGGACAGCGGCTCGCTGCTTTGAGTTGAAGCTGTAAAAATAACCGAATCCGCGCCGTTCCCGCCCGTCCATTGCGAAACAAGTTTAACGGCTTCGCTACTGTCCCGGCAAATGATTTCGGCACCGAACTGTTCTGCTAATTTTAATTTCTCCGTGTCCGGCTCAACAGCGGCAACTCGAATACCGGCAGCTTTTAACAGCTGTATTACCAATAAACCTATTACGCCCGTGCCGACGACAACACATCTTTCTCCTAAATTCAAATTTGCGCGTCTAACGCCTTGCATTGCGATAGCCCCAAGAGCAACCGTCGAGGCATATTCGAAACTTAAATTTTTAGGTATTTTACAAACAAGATTTTCGGGCGCCACGACGAATTCTGCGTGTCCCGAGCCTGCCGTTGCGACAAAGTCTCCCCTTTTAATATTTTTAACATCCTTTCCTACTTCGGTAACTACGCCGCTTAACGAGTAACCAATCGGTGAGCCGAGACCGAGTTCGTTCATTACCATAGAGTAAGCGCTTTTGATTCCTTCGTTTTTAATTTTGTTTAATACCCTTGTGACTTTCTCGGGCTTTTCCTTAGCGCGTTGAATTAAGGATTTTCCGCTGTTAATCACAATGCTTGTTTCCGTCCCTGGCGAAATACAGCTGTTAACGGTTTTAATTTTAATTCCGTTAGCGGTGACTTCGGGAACGGGAACTTCCTCGCCTAAAACCTTTCCTTTTTTTATGATTGCCTGAATCATTTTTGCTCCGTTGATTTTCCAAAATTTTTGTAAAGTGAAATCAAATTTTCCGCCGCTTTGTTCCAGTTGTATTTTTCACGAACGGCTTTCTCTCCCTTCCGTCCCATTACTTTACGTAGTTCGGGCTTTTGGTAAAGCTCTAAAATTTTTTCCGTAAGTTTCTGCTCATTCCCCGATTCGAAAATGGTCCCGGCGTCGGTTTCTCTTAAAATTCTTTTTAGCGGATTGCAATCCGAAGCAATGACCGGCTTTTGCAGCAACATATATTGAAAAAGCTTGTGCGGAATTGTGTTGTCCGTGTGAACTGTTTTGAGATGAGGAATAACGCCGACTTCCGCCGCTTCAATGAAGGACGGCAGCTTTTCCACAGGTTGCCAGCCTTCGAATACGACAACATCGTCAACCTTCAATTTTGCAGAAAGATTTTTGAGAGAATCAAAATTACTGCCGCTTCCGACCAAAACAATTTTAAGATTTTCAATTTTCCCTTTCAACAACGGCGCTGCTTTAATAACCGTTTCAAGTCCGCGGTGTGAATCAAATCCGCCTGTGTAAACAAGAGTAAAAAAGCCGCTGTATTTTTCCAAAATATTTTTATCAAATTCGGAAATCTCAAAGCTTTGGAGATTTACGTAATTCGGTACGACAAAAATCTTTTTCCTCGGGATACCGAGTTTAACGTAACGTTCTACCGCTTCTTCGATTACGGTAATTATTTTGTCAACTTTGTTCAACCATTCAATTTCTTTTTTTGCCCAGCGCTTTTTGGAGATGACAAACTTACCCGGGAAAACATTTGCGTATTTGTAATGTTCCAACGCTTGCACAAAGTTTTCATGAAGGTCGGCGACAATCGGTAAATTAAAATTCTTGTTTGCTTTCAGCGCTCCTTCGAGCATCCACAAATCGTGGACGTGAAGAATTTCAATCTTATTCTTTTCAATAAATTTTTTAATGTGTTTTGCCCAAAACAAAGGGTAAAAATTCAACAGTGTGTTGTTCAATCCTTTTAACTTATCTTTGAGAACTTTGGAAATAGGGACTCTAAAAATTTTAACGCCATTGAACTCTTCGTAATTTTTTTTACCGCCGAAATTTAAACAGAGTAAGTAGACTTGATTACCTGCTTTTTGCAAAGCCACCGCCTCGTTTTCCACACGTAAATCACCGGTAAATTCATTGTCCAGAATCATTCCTACTTTCATTTCCCGCCTTTCATTAAAACAAAATTCGGTTCGCTTAAAAATTTCTTTTTAAGATTTTTGTATTCAAGTGAAGTAAGCAGCAGGACGGAAATCTTTCTGTCAATTAGTTTTTCCGTTTTCTTACGCACGCGCTCCAATTCCTTCCGGTTTACTTTGTCTCCCACAACCACCAATTCAATCAAACCGCTGTCGCGCCCTATTGCATAATCCCCGCGAATGAAAGCAATCTCGATATCACCGAGCTTATTTAAAATATCGCTGATTACCTTCTCAATTCCTGTGGATTTAAGCACAATGTTGCGGATTTCACCGAACAAGGGATGAGATTTATTTGCTTTGTAAAATTTATTTCGCCCGTTTGTTTCGGCATCTAAAATTTTTGCTTCCACCAAACGGTTTAGCTCAACGCGAATACCGTTTGTGGATTCATCGAACTCGCTCGACAATTGCCGTAAATACGCCTTTGTGCCTGGATTAAGAAAAAATTTCAGCAAAAGTTTAATTCTAACTTCCGATGTGATTAACGATTTTAACATGTTTTGAGTAAATATTTTACTCAAAAATAAATAGAATTATTTTGTTATTCAAATAATGATTCTTAAAAAATTTGAATAATTAAGACGGAATATTGATTTTTAAGATTAAAAAAATAAAATAAAATATTTTTGAAATTTTGCGAAGAAGGTAAGATTTTAAAAAAGCAAATATCAAAACAATGAGTGAAATCAGAGCTGTTGGTATTGATGCTCTGGTAAAGAGTTTGGGTGTGGTCGCTACCATCAGATTTTTACAATATGAAGACAGTGGATATGGAGATTATTCTCCAGATAGACATGATTGGCTTAAAGAAGAAAAATTGGATGTAGTAGCGGAAAAGATTAAGAAATACAAAAATAAAATGTAAGGGTGGATTTCACTCCACCCTTTTAGAACAATCCTAAAATCCGAAGAATCTCTACTCTTTTGTTTTACGTCTCTTTGAATATTCCAAATAAAGCGGAATAAAAATAATTAACAGAATTAAGATATCCCCCACCCACACAAGCGCAACGCTGGTGTAATAAGTTGTGGGATAAAACTCCAATTTAACAACCGATTTCCCCGCAGGCACCTTTACTCCCCTCATTACGTGATTGACTCGCGAAATATTTGTTTCTTTTCCGTTAACAGTTGCATGCCAGCCCAAGGGATAATACATTTCCGAAATA
>WFQV01000506.1 GCA_015486905.1 Melioribacteraceae bacterium
AATTACGTCCGCGTGAAATACGCATTTAATTCTGACCTTGTAAATAAGTTTGTAAATGTTAAAATTACGGATGCCGAAGAAAATATTTGTTCGTGCGAACCCGTTATTAAAAAAGAAAATTTAGCCACGGTTAATATATGAGAACAATTATTGTTTTATTTCTGCTTGTTGGAATTTCAACGGCTCAAAGTCTTCACAAAGATTTCAGCGCAAAATTTAACTCTGTTGATATTTCTTCCGCGAAGAAAATTTCAAGTAACAATTTAATGCTTAGGGCACCGGAATTTCAAAAAAAGAAAACCGGGCTGGCGATTCTTTATTCTCTTCTGCTTCCGGGAATGGGCGAACGTTACGCGGGCTCCTACGGCAGCGGAAAATATTTTACAATTGCAGACGGTGCGCTTTGGGGCACTCTTGCAGGCTTTGAAATCTACGGTAAATGGGAAGAAAACAATTACAAAGCGTACGCCAGAGCTTACGGCGGTGTAAACCCTGAAGGCAAGGACGACCGCTACTTTGCCAATGTCGGCAATTACATTGATATTTACCAATATAACAGGGAAAAAGAACTTAATCGTGAATTCAATAAAGTTTACGACGAAAATGCATTTTACTGGTCTTGGTCAAGCCAATCACAAAGGCGGGAATACCGCGGTATGTGGAAAGCCTCGGAGAATTCTTACAATGCCATTCAGTTTGTCGTTGGCGCATTAATTCTAAACAGAGTAGCCAGCGCTATCAATGCGGTAAGATTAGTAAACAAACACAACCGGAAAGTTTCCGAAAGACAGGCATGGAATGTTCGCTTTGGTGTTGAACGCTACGGCACGGCGGCTTCGAACCTAACCCTCTATTTCGAAGCGAATTTTTAGTTTAAATTTTTGCGATTCGAATTTATTTAACTGAGAAAAAATCATATTTTACCACGCAGAGAACGCAAAGGAATGTCGCAAAGGACGCATGTTAAGTTTTAAATAGCTAATGTCCGGAAAAGTCACTAATGCACGAATTTTATTAAACCTATAACATGCGAACAAATATTTAATTTCCACCGAACATTGTTTTACCACAACGAATGACGCCCGCCTGTTCCGCCAGAGGCGGGACCAACGGCGGGGCAAATGACAAATCACTAAGTAACGAGCTACGGGTGACGCGTAACGAACCCAATTCACTTCGAGAGCCTTTGAATTACCTCTGCTTTCCAAAAAAGAATTCCGAATACGAGAGCTATTCTCTGATTAGCGCTTGTAGCTAAGAATGACTAAAATAAATTATTCCTCGCCTGATTCTTCCAAAACAAACTTCCAACCGCAGTAAAAAT
This sequence comes from Melioribacteraceae bacterium, assembly GCA_015486905.1. GTDB lineage: Bacteria > Bacteroidota > Ignavibacteria > Ignavibacteriales > Melioribacteraceae > WFQV01. The sequence continues at coordinate 1,325 of WFQV01000506.1, forward strand.
CTTTAACTTCGTCCGGTGGGCAGGAAATCACTTCTGTTTTAATTCGCGAATCAATTGTTTTTGCAAAGGTTGTAAACTCAACTATGCCGACAGATTTACAAGGGAAAAGAGGAAATCCTTTCCTATTTCTGGCTGATTGAACCCGGCAGTCAATCATTTTGAAAATTAATGTGTTTTCATCTTCCCACTCAACCTGCTGTTTGTTAATAGCAGCGTAAAGGCGGTATTCGAATGCTTTGGCAAGAGCTTTCAACCCGCCCTCTTCGGGTAAATCAAATTCTTTTTTAATTCTTCGAGCCTCAACTTCTGCAAAACGTGCCCAGGATTTTGTGTCCAAATCCATGGCTGTTTCCATATCGAATGTTTCTTCCGCTGCAAGGAACCACGAACCGTCATGTGCCAGCCAGTTCTTGGCGTAAACTTCGGCTAATTTTAACAAATCTTCCCGGGACAATTTTTTAATGTAATCCGTCATTTTGTTATTCTCTTCTTTTTGTAAAACAACACCCACAAAAATCTTAAAAATTCTTTTCAAATGGAAGGTTAAAAATCAACGATGCGGTAAAAAAAACCCCGGCAACTGCATTAACCGGGGTAATCTTTTAACGCATCGGAAGAGGAATTGTTGCCTTTCCGAACTCTCAAGCATTATTTTAATAAAATCATTTTTTTTGTCATTGTGTAATTTCCTGCATTCAAGCGGTAGAAGTAAATTCCGCTCGGGAGGTTAGCTGCGTTAAAACTAATATTGTAACTTCCCGGCGTCATTTCTTTGTTTGCTAATTCTGCAACCTTACGCCCGAGAATATCGTAAACCGTCAATCTGACATTTACTGCCTTTGGTATGCTGAATCTAATTGTAGTAACGGGTTTATCTGCAGAAGCCTTGCCACCGAAGGGGTTGGGGTAGTTTTGAGCGAGCGAGAAATTCTGCGGTAATGCGGGATTTTCGTTTTTCACTTTGTTTATGACAATTAAATCCCCCGTTTGATAATTTCCAAGAAAACGAATAATTTTCTCGGGAGGATTCCAAATGTGCATGTCAGAGTTATTATTAACGGTAAAAATAGCTCCCCAGTAAATCCCGTTTGAATCAGGCGTCATATCTCCAAATTCAAGTTTGGAAAGTTGTCCTAATTCTACTTCGGCTTCCTTTTTGTAAGGAGGCAAGTCGGGGTAATCCCAGAAGGGACTTAAATTATTAGAAGAAAATACGGCATTGAGGAATTTATTGAGGTTAGCAGCATTGTGTACGTAATCATCTAAATTCTTTAGATTGTCGTAGCCCCTTTCCCCACCTTGTAAATCAACATCCTCATCAAGATAACCTATCTTAATCCTTCCACTTCTATCATTGAGAGAATCATAATAATAGAATTTCCACATAGTAGGGTAATGTGTATTAATTATTCCCTCGCCTTTTACTAATTTTAAATGATAATGGCTCCAATCGGTATTTGAAGAAATAACGGAGTCGGCAAAAGTAAGAGCTTTTGAAAAGTCGTAGGGATCCAAAAAGCCAATAGTTAAGTTTACTCCGCCAATGTCGGAATTTGCTACAACGATAGAATCTCCGAATCCAATTACATCAATGCCATCGCCAATTTCAATCATACCGTTGTTGTTGATGTCTTTTACTGCTATGGGGAAATATGTTCCGGGTTTTACATAGGGTATTTCGAAATGGCCCATTGAGTCGGCAATTCCACAGTAA
>WFQV01000507.1 GCA_015486905.1 Melioribacteraceae bacterium
AATTTCAATTATTACAAAAAGTTTAAAATATTTTGACAAAAAAAACGAAGATTTGATTGAGGATACTATTCAGCACTTTTTAAGATGTTCATTTTTCAAACCTATTAATCCTTTCCCTACTTCCATGCATGGATGGTTGGATATTGAGCCGTCATTGCGATTCCACATTATACTTGGGAAGGCGGACAATCCATTCATCCAATTATCCAATCAAGTTACTCGTCACGCATTCAGTATTCCTATTCAATTTTGCAAAGGCAAAGAGAAATAAAATTTACTTCCCTTTCCCACTTGGCTTTCCGCCCAAACCTTACCACTGTGACCATCAATAATTTTCTTAACAATATTCAGGCCCAAACCTATACTTGATTCACCCCCGGTGGTTTTGGTGCTTATTTTGCTGAAAGGTTTAAAAAGCAATTGAATTTCGTTCTCTGGAATTCCTTGCCCGTGGTCTTCAACGCAAACCTCAACCAATGAATCTTTTAATTTTAAGTAAATATTAATTTCCGTTTCAGGGTAAGAATATTTAACCGCGTTGGAAATAAGGTTGTGCATTACCTGCTCAATTTTAACCTTGTCAAAATTAAATTTAAGTTCTTCAATGTCCGTAATAAAATTCAATTTCATCGATTTTTTCTCGGCGGCAATTTTATTGTACAGTATTGATGTTTTAACCACATCCACCAAATCATTTTCCTTTTTATTTAACGTTAATTCACCGCCGGCTTCAATCACTGCAACGTTAAGTAAATCGGTAAGAAGCTTAAGTACAAAATCGGCTGACTTTCTTATTATTCCGATAAACTCTTGTACATTATCCTCTAAGTTTTCGCCGTAATCGTCGAGGATTAATTGCGAATAAGAAAGAATTAATCCAACGGGGTTGCGGATATCATGAGCTGCCATACTTAAAAATTTATTTTTGTCTTCATTTAATTTTTGAAGTTGGAGATTTTTCCTTGCCATTTCCTTGTGTAGTTCGGTCAACTTTTTGTTTGTGTCAACCAACTCCTGGTTCTTCTGAATAGCGTTCTCATAAGTAGAAAGCAGCAAGTCCAAAATTTGCATTTTATCCGAGTTAATAAAATAATTTTTCCCGCCGAAATTTATTTCAATCCCCATATCCGAGCGCATAGATTTCTTACGCATTTCCATATTAATCAAGATAAAATTAATTCTGGAAATCAAAGTGTCGGGATTGTAAGGTTTGGTCATAAAATTATCGGCGCCTGCTTCCAAGCCTTTAATTACGTCGGAAGGGTCGGATAAAGTTGTAAGAAGCATAACAGGAATATTTTTTGTCTCGGGATTGTTTTTTACCGCTTTGCAAAGCTCGTAGCCGTTCATCTCGGGCATAACGATGTCCGTAATAATCAAGTCGGGCAAAGTAACCTTGACTTTCTCAAGTGCTTCCCTACCGTTTATCGCAAAATCATATTCAAATCCTGCATCTTCAAGTACAATTTTTAATTGCTCAAGTTGCGTAGGACTGTCTTCCACAATAAAAATTTTACTATTCATTATTTACCCCAATTTGTTTAAAAAATCACTTATTTCTTCAGGCTTAAGGACGAAATTAGCGGCGCCCAAATCAATAGCTGCCTTAGGCATTCCGAAAACAATGGCGCTTCCTTTGTCCTGTGCAATTGTAATTCCCCCCTTGTTTTTAATATCCAAAAGTTCCTCGGCACCATCATTGCCCATCCCTGAAAGTAAAATTGCAGCCACATCGTCGTTAAAATTTTTTGCCACCGAATCGAAGAATACCGAAACGGAAGGTTTACAACTGTGAACGGGCGGCGAGTCGATTAATTTTACTATTAGATTTTTAGTAACTGTCAAATGGTAATTATCCGGTGCAAAGTAAATGATGCCGGCTGAAAGATGTTCCCCTTCCTCGGCTATCTTAACTTTTAGTTTTGTATTAGAATCTAACCAAGTAACCAAACTATTTAAAAAGCCGGGAGTAATATGCTGAACAACAACAAGGGGAATATTAAAATCTTTTTTAACATTTGAAAATATTTCATTCAGAATTTGAGGACCGCCCGTTGAAACCCCGACAGCGACAAATTTAATTTTACCCCTAACTTGCGGTTCTTCATCAAAAGTTTTAATAAATTTTCTTTCAACTACTTTCCGTATTTTCCTGCTCCTTTTCCTTTTTATGGTTTTGACTCCTGCAATAATTTTTAACTCACGGCGAAGTTTTTCAGAGTAATCGTCAAAGTCGGGTTCACCTAATGATTTGGGTTTTTCAAAAACACTAATAGCTCCTTCCTCCAAGGCTTTAAAAACCTGCTCTTTATTTTTCGGGTCGAAAAGTGTACTCATTATTACAATAGGGACAGGGTTCTCAGCCATAATTTCTCGCGTGGCATAAAGTCCGTCCCTGCCACGGAGGTTAACGTCCATAGTGATTACGTCGGGTTTGTTTTCCTTAACAAAATTAATAGCCTCCTCGCCCGATTCCACTTCGCCTATTACTTGAAACTCGGAATCCTCTTCGAGTATAGCTTTAATAATTTCTCTTACTACTTTCGAATCATCAACGATTAATACTTTTTTCATCTGATTATTTCCCTACGAAGTTTTGTCACGATTTTTATCTTCCCCAAACAAGCAAAACCAAAAATCGCGCCAAAACACTTTAGTTTTTTCTCTCGTCCTAACCCCGAGCTGAAGCTCGGGGTTAATGAAATTTCGCTCATGTAGAGCTTTGTTAAAATTATTTTGTACGCTTTGTTTTTCGGTAATCTGTAACAAGTCTTAACCTCAACCTCTAAACAAAAAATAACAGAACAATCATCCATCCTGTCGCGACGAAGTCAAGCGAAGCGCAGACGAAGTCGGACCTGTCACGGCGTAGCCCCGATTTATCGGGACGAAGACGGACCTGTCGCGACGAATCCCGAATTGTCGGGAGAAGGCGGATATCCAACCATCCAATCATCCAGCCATCCAATCAATTTATTCCTTACACATTCTTCACCTGCCTACCGGCAGGCAGGTTCATAAATAATATAATTCTCTTGAGTCTCTTAAACTTAGTCATAATTGTTTCATTACGTTATTTTATTTTGTTAAAAAAATAAAAAAAAGCGGGAACAAGTCCCGCTTTAACTTTTACTTCATTAAGAGCATCTTACGCGATGCACTAAAGTTCTTTGTCCTCAGAGTGTAAATGTACATTCCGCTGGCAAGATTCCTTGCGTTAAACGTAACTTGGTAAGTCCCCGCTGCTTTGTTTTCGTTAACTAAAGTAGCAACTTCACGGCCTACTATGTCGTAAACCTTAAGGGAAACAAACTGTGCTCTCGGAATACTGAATTTAATATTCGTAGTAGGATTGAAGGGATTCGGGTAATTTTGACCGAGTGTAAAATGCTTTGGCATCACTCCTTCTTCTTTCTTGACTTCCGAAGGGTTGTATTTCCAAACACCTACAACATTATAGTCGTAATCTGCCAAATACATTGTTTTGCCGTCATTACTCCAAGCGGCTCCTCTCGGGCTGTAAACACCGCCATTTGAGGAATCGCCCATTGGAACGCCTACACTGTCAACAATTTTCTTTGTTGTAATATCAAATGCGTACCACATTCCGCCTTTGGGACCTGACCAGTCCGGTCTTAAATCGCCTGCCCAAAGCAATCCGTTCGGACCCCAGTCGAGGCAGCTTGCCCAAAGTTTAACTTCCGCAATAACCGTGTCTCTTCCGTCTTTAGTTTTAGCAGGTACATTATACCAATTACCTAATGTATCCACCGGTGTAAAAGGAACCAAGCCCGGTGCGTCGCTGTGAAAATGAGGGATACCAAAACCAGACCATGTTGAACCGGTGTAAATGTCTTTCCCTTCGGGTGTAACAACAATTGATCTCAAGATATATTTCATTGAGTCAACTGCGTTACCGACAAAGTTAAAGTTGTTGTCCAAAATAAACATTGGACGACCTTTCGGGACAACGTAAGTAATGTAAATATTACCGTCGTTTGCTTGTGCTGCTTCGGTTAGAGATTTTGCTTCCGGTGCAACCCACTTATTCAATGCTTTGTGAGTTTGATAATCGATACGATAGAGAGTATGACCTGCCACGTAAAGAATGTTACCGTCTTTATCGAGTCCAATACCCTTTCCGCTGGAGGTTAATGTATCTATGCTTCCGTCCGGTAATTCAAGATATTCAAGCGGCGAGCCTGAAACATGGTTGCCGGTTGTGGGATCAAGAATGTAAATAGGACGAAGATTTACCGTATCGCCTGCATCTGTAAACAGTGTATCCTGTGCAAGGTTGCCGTGCAGGGCAAGCCAAACATTGCCGTCAGGGGCAACGGCAACACCGTGAACACCCCAACTATTACTTTGCGGCAAATGAAAATCATATAATAGATGATCAAATTGCCAATTTTGTGCTTGGGATATTCCTGCTAAGAAGAATAATCCCAGTACCAAGGTTGCTAATTTTTTCATAGCTACTCCTTATTTTTTGTTAATGGATAATGTTATTTAAGTTTAAATCTACTGCCTTCCGTAATATGGTGCTCCTTTCATTCTTGTGTTAATTTTTAATACACGTCTTTTCTTTACATCGGTATTTTTACGCGTTACGTAAATGTATTTTCCATTTCCCCAAGTAATTGTGTAAATACTAGGACCTAAAATTCCTTTGTACAATGGCGAAAGCGAACCGCTTTTATGAAGTACCAATATTCCTTCCTCTTGATCCGTACCTATTAACATTTTACCGTCTTGTGAAAATGCAATAGACATTATTTGATTGCCGAAGAAATATTTATCGAAATCAAGGACAAGCTCTGTTGCACCGAGTGTGTCAACTCCGTTAAGAATTTGATTTCTCCAAATGCCGTTCATAATGTGAGTTGTGTCCTTCCCTGTGTATTTACCTGCAACATAAACATAACCGTTAAAAATCCTAACCGCATTAATGTAAATCTCAGGATATTTTTTAACCGTCTTAACTGACTTATCCGATGCGACACGGTAGATTGCATTACCGCCTCCACCGCAATAAATATTACCGTCTTGGTCCAAATCCAAATCGAAAGCACCGCCGGGAAGCACTGCAAATAAAGCGTCCCCGCCACCGCCGGGTTTAATCTTAAGTAAGTACTGCAAACCGAAAACGTAATAAATTCCGCCATCAGGCGCCCATTTCATATGGGTTGCCAAACCTCTTATCAGTTTTGAATAGTCGGAAACTGTACCGTCGGGGGCTATTTTCTTTACAGGTTTAGCGTTTAAGGAAACGTAAACGTTTTCGTCTTTATCAACCGCAATACCGTAAGGGTCGTCGTAATCGTCAAAGCCGCCTATTTCAACAAAAATAGGCTGAAGTTTGTAGGGGGAATATTCGGCAAATTTTAAGGCACCTTTAACACGAATTTGAATTTTAATCGAATCGCTTATTACATTTGCCGGGATCACTCTTAACAAGGTTGTCGTACTTGAAAGCACCGTCCCTTTTTGACCGTTAAAATAAACGTCATTCTCCTCCGCTACAGCAGAAAAGTTCTTACCTGTAATTGTAAGAGTATCGACACCGGCAAAAGCCGAATCCGCCGGTTGAACCGCAGTAATTTGAGGATCGGGTTTGAATTTTTCATTCGGATTATAAAGGCTGGGCGGATAATCGTTTGTACAGCTCTGTAAAAGAACGAACAACGAGAAAATTGTAATTGTAATTAAAACTTTAATTTTATCCTTCATCAGTAAACTCCTCAAAGTTTTCCTAAGTTTATTTTATTAAAAAGCAAATTGAAAAGTAAAACGATTCACATCATTAAACGTCGTAAACGGCGTGTAGGAATAATCAAATGCAAAACCGAATTTTCTTATCCCGGCGCCCACCGAATAACTGTAATCGTCCTGTGTCGTAATATAACCGGCGCGAAGGAAAAGCATATTCTTAAATGAATATTCACCTCCGATTGAGAGATATTCGGGGAATGAACGCGGGTGAACCGCATCAATTGTGAGATTAAACGCATTGTCCTTTTCCCATTTGGGGAAGAAATCCAATACATTCATTCCGATTCCCATTTTAAAAGTAAGCGGCAATTGAAAACTTTCCTTCTCATATTTAACTTCTTGGGCAAAATTTCTAATTGACATTCCAAAAGCCAAACTCTTGAAACCGGTCTTGTACAAAGTTCCGAAATCAAAAGCAATTACGCCCATTGCGTAATCTTTAACTTCCTTGCCTGTCAAAGTATTACCGGTGTAAACAGGCACATAGCTTGAGCCTAATCTTTGATGAACATACTTAATTTGACCACCGACCGAAAACTTATCCGAAAGTTCCTTAGCGTAGCCTATGCCCACAGCGTAAGCACTAGGCATTGCCCAGCCTGCATCAATATCTTCGTATCCTGAGGGTTGGTCGGGCGCCACACGTGTCCATTCGAATTTGCCGTAATCGATGTAGAGAAAACTGACGCCTATCACACCGTATTTCCCTTCCCGCCAGTTAAAAGCCGCGGAAGCGGAATAATATTTAATATCTGCAATCCAGTTCATCTGATTGGCAATGAAATCGAATGTCGTCCCCATTCTTGCCATCCCCGCAGGGTTGTGGAATAACGAAATAGAAGACCCCTCGTAAGTTGTGAACGCTTCGGCTAATGCAGCGGCTCTTGCATTAGTACCAACGCTAAGAAATTGAAAACCGGTTTGAGCGAGTTTTTCATTATTGCCGGTATTCCCTTGTGAAAATGCCGCAGAGGGAGATAAGAAAAATGCGATTAAGATTAACGTTAATGTTTTAGCAAGTGCTTTTTTCATTTTGTTGCTCCTAAGTATATTTAAACTTTAACGGATAATTACAAATTTTCTAATTGCTTTCTGACCGTCGGGAGTTTCAAAGACCGCAATGTAAACTCCGCTGACAATCACTTGCCGGTAATCGGTTAAAGAATACCAAGTTTCGTCACCGCTACCGTCGTTGTGATTTATTGTAGTAATTAAATCTCCACGCTCGGTGTAGATTTTAATTGTGCAATAACCCGGAATATCGAGAAACATTATTTTATCCTTTTCTCCGGGATACTGTAAATCTTTTGCTGCAATGTTGTAAGGATTCGGTACAATTCTAATATCGCTTAAAGCTTTACCAGCTTGGCGCTGCAGAAAAGCAGGCTCGGTCGTTTTTGTGTAAAATCTACTGCTATAGAGCGGACCTGTAGGATTCGTTTCTCCCGAGCTATTAAGACTTCCGTCCGTAAAAGAAACAATGTAGTAATAATAAGAAAACCCGCGTACGGCACTGGTATCGGCATAGTAATATACTCCGGCAGGTGCGGTAAAAATTTCGTCGTAAGTCGTGTCCGGTTTTCCGACGGCTCTAAAAATTTTATAGCCTGCAAAATTACTCTCCCCTTCCGAGGGGCTTGCTTTCCATTTAAGATTAATTTTATCTCCACCGGATTTAATTTCAAACATAGCCGGAGGCAAAGGAGGTTGCGGTATTTTAAAACCGGAATCGAAATTCCTTTTAGCCCTACCGAAAGTTTCTAAGATTGAATCCATCCCCGTGTAAACCCAAGTGTTTTTGTAAATATTCCTGTTGTCCGTTGTGGTTCCGTCCGGTAACGGGAAAGGACCTTTGTCGCCTGAAGAATCGTACGCCTTTTTCCAACGAGCGCCTATTTGCTCGCACTTTTGTCGGCCAAGCCCGTTAATACCTTGAGCTTCAACTATCACAACGCTATCGCCGAAGGGAATGTCGAAAGGCCCGTAGGAAATCCACACGTTCGTTCCTCCTGCATCGTTGTGAATGGTAAATGGGTCAACTTTGTCGGTAATTGATTTTGTGTGAGATTCGTAAAATCTATCCGTCCCACCAAGACCTTTGTACGGATGTCCCGAAAGCATCGAGTAAAGTTGAATCATCGGCGTTACGTTTTGCATATCGCCTAACTTGGGATAAGTATCTCCCGCGTGCCAACCTAAAACGGCAGGTTGATTTGGATCGTCGGAATGGTCCGTAGCACTTTTGTCAACGTGCAAAATAACCGTCCCAGCAAATTGTGGAGCGGTTAAACGTCCGTTACCTTTTACATCGGGACCGCCGATATTGTCGAAAGAATTCACCGATGACTGTCCCGCCCAGCTAAAACCGCATCGGAGCCAATTGACAATCGGATTACTCTCTGTTATTTTATCGCCTACGTGCTGTGCATAATCTTCACCGCGTTTGGTAACCCATGAATGTTTACCCCAGGATTGACCGTCTCCTATTTTGTAGGCACCTTCGCGGCAAACGCTGTAACGTGTTCCCCAACTAATCCTAACGCCTTTCAATTCTTGGTGTAATTCTATGTCGCTGTCGTAGTCCGTATTTCCGGTATTCTTAAAAGTATAAACTTTAATAAAATAATTATCGTGATATTGTTGACTGAAAGCGTATATTTCACGCTTCATCGTAAGTCCGATATTTGTGTTAACGACGTTAACAACCACTCTGTCCGCAATAAGATTCGGGTCGTATTTGTCAATATCGTTCAAATATCTTGCGGTTAAATTGTCACCGTCCACGTAAACAGGAGGCGGTTTAAATTTAGCAATTTCCTTTAATTCCATTGGGAACAGAGATTGCCCGACGTAATCCAACGCAAAGTAAATTCCGTATTTTTCCCAATGTTCTCCTTTTTCATCGGTGAAATCGTCAACGGCAATCCAGCTTCTTTTAATAACCGCATTATCTTGGAAAGGATAATCGGCAGGCCATCTTAAACCTTCGTAGTAAGAATTATTCCACGCTCTTTCGGAGCCGTAAGCAGAGAATTGACTTTGGAGAGAACCTACTCGAACGTACCTTTTTTCCGTTCCTTCCACCTGTGCAAATGACGAATTAGTTGTGGCAACCAATAAAAAAATCAGACAATATTTTAATATTCTATTATTCATATTCTCCATTAAAAATCAATTTTAATCCCGAAAGAAATTCTGCGGGGGTTTAAGAAAGTCAATGATTTAATATTTGGCATATCGATGTATGACTTTGTAGCCTTGCGCTTGTCGTTCCGTGCTTTAATTTCAGGGTCGTTATTGGGATTCGGTTCAAGCGGGTCGTAAGCTACACCGTCAGGACGGTAGTCCCCTATTTTATCGTTTCCGTGTTCAACACCTTCTTCCCAAGGGAAGTTCAGGGATTCCATGTAAGCGTTGTAATCATAAATATCCGAGAACCCTGCACTGCTGAGATGCTTTGTATTTAGCACGTTCGTGACGTCCAAATAAAATCTGAAATTAAGACCGCTAATTCTTAAGTCCTTCGAAATCCGTAAATTAATATTGTACCAATCCTTCCACTGCACGTTGTCAACCACGCCGGGAATATTGTGCGGATTGAAAGTAGAGTAAGCACCGGTCTTCCAATCGAACAAAATGTTCAGTGTTAATTTTTCGAACGGGTAGAACATTGCAAATTTAGGACCAAAATTTTCAGGCGTGAAAAATTCTATATTTGCTCTTGCAAAGGGACGCGGGTGAGGTTTCGACTGATAAGGATTCAACTTCAAATATTCACGCTGTTGAATTGGATCTTCGTAATAGCTTGTTAAGCCGAAATATCCTGCAGTTGAAACGTCGTAGGTGTAATTCACAAATCCTCTTATCCATGAGCCTCTGATTTTCGAAAGTGTAATCTCAAAACCGCGAATGTCCGCATAATTATTGTTAGCCGCTTTGTAATATTGAACGGTTGAGTTCAAATTTTGGTAATAAATCCATCCGGGTTGATTGGTGACATCCTTGTAATAAGCGGCAATATTTAACAAAAGCAAGTTAAAAAGATTCTGTGAATAGCCGAGTTCGTAAGCAACGGTTTTTTCCAGCTTCATTGTAGGATTACCCAAATAAGTAACCAATCCGTTAGATTCCCGTTGAATACGGAATCTGTAGGAAGAAGCAGGCTCCGAAAGGAAATGCCCGTAATTAAAATAAAGTTTTGAGTTTTCGGTAATGGGATGCGACACACCGAGTCTGGGACTAAAGTACCATTTGCCTTTTACTTTTTCCTTTTGTACGGACGTCTCTATTTGGTTGCCATAACCGGCGGAAAAATATTTGTCATATTCGGACAATTTGTACCAGTCGGAGTTCGGGTCCGAAAGCTCGGCACGAACGCCAAGGTTCATAATAAAGCCTTCGAATTCCATCTTGTCCTGTGCATAAGCACTAAATCTAAATGGGAACAGACGGTAAACTTGAGAGCGCGTCCATGTGTTCATTGAAGGACTGTAGGTTCCGGCGTTAATGTTGTAATCGTTGTAAACAAATTCAAAACCGCTTTTAATTTGATTGTTGTGATTAACTTGAGCGGTCAAATCGAAACGAAGTGAAGTGGTAGCGTTAACACTATGGTCGCGTCCTAAATTCATCCAGCCGCCCATAATCATTCCGTCAATACCGCTGACCGAGTAACCCCAATAGCCGAAAGGAGCTTCATCGGTAAAATATCCTTTAACAGGTTGGTAACGTTTGGTTGTGTCCCGCAGTTCCGTTTGGTACGTTTTGTAACGATTAACCAAATATTCAAATTTCAAATCGTAATACATCAAAGGTGAAATTACATGTGTTAATTTGAAGCCAACCATTGAACGAAAGATTGAGCTGGGGCTGAAATAACCGGGCATGTAAAGCATTGCATTACCGCTGCTGCTATTCAGCAGAGAGGCAACTTCGCTTACACCTTTAAGCACACGTCCCGTAGGAATATTCCAATTGTAAGGTGAAACGGAATGAACTTCGCCGTAAAATCCGTTAACAATTAGCTTAATCGATTTTGAAATGTCCGAGTTGAACTTTCCTCGCAACTGGGACTCCTCGTAACTGTCACGCGAAAGCGGAAATACGAACATATCCCTTTGGCGAAAGTAAGAAAGGTAAAATCTCAGTTTACCCAAATAATTGTAAAGAAAAGGCACGGGTCCGCCGAAACCGAAATCCGCCACATAATCCGGTTTGGTAATATCACCTGTCCTACGGTGCTGCCATTCGTAAATTCTCATTGCTGCGGCAGGTGTCAAATCATTCGTGGGGTCATTGTCTTTTAAAGTAGCTTCGGAAACAGCATTCCAGCCGTCGAAATGCGGATACTGCTGCTGAGTGTGAGCATCCCATGCACCGTTGTTGGTACCTGTCCACATTACGGCGGGGTCCACATAAGGACGATTAAAATAAGAATATTTATCGTAAATAGAATTGCCGAAATGTTTTGGTGCGGCAGGCGAATAATGAATATTTATTGTTGCGGAGTATTTGCTTGCACTTCCTTCCTTGGTAATAATGTTAACTAACCCCGAACGCAAGTTACCGTATTCGGCATTAAAACCGCCGGTTTGAATTTGTACTTCTTTTACCGCACTAAGGCTAACTGCGGCGTAAGGAATATTGGAGCGTTCGTCGTTCTGCGTCATTCCGTCAACAAAGAACGCTGTTTGGTTAGCACCGCCGCCGCGTACAATTATTCCGTCACGTCCGCTTTCAATTCCCGCCTGCAAAGTTAAAACAGAGTTAATTGTTTTAACAGGTAAGGATTCAATAACATTAGCTTCAATGTTCATTTGGCTGTTCGAAACATCTTTTTGTACAATCGGTTTCTGTGCAACCACAATAACTTCCTTGCCTTGAATAATTGCACTTTTAAGATTTGCATTTACGCGTGTGGTCAAATCGATTATTACTTGAATGTTTTCCACAACGTAATCGGCGTAGCCGACCATTGAAAATTTAATTGTGTAATTACCGGGCGGAACGTTTAGGATTACGTAATTACCGTCGGCATCAGTAGAAGCACCCATGGATGTGCCTTTTAGAATAACGTTAACCCCAGGCAAAGGTTGTTTCGTCTCGGCATCGAAAACACGTCCGGCAATCTTTCCCGACGTCCCGGCAAAGGAAGTAACATTCCACATTAGAAAGATTGCTAAGAAAGCAACCAACATTTTAACAATATTTTGTTTACCAAACATCATTATCTGATAATAACAAATTTCTTAATCACTTGTTGTCCGTCCGGGGTAGAAATTACTGCGATGTAAATTCCGCTCACAACTACTTGACGGTAGGAAGTAACTGAGTTCCAAGCTGCGTCGCCCGTACCGTTAGTATGTTCAATTGTGTTAATTAAATCTCCCCTTTCGGTGTAAATACGAATAGTACATTCGCCCGGAATATTGTAAAACATTATTCTGTCCGGTCCGCTATCTCCGAATTGTAAATCCTTTGCACGAATATTGTAAGGGTTCGGAACAATTCTAATTTGGGAAAGAGCCGTTCCGGGAGGACGTTTTAGGTTTGCAGGGTTGTTAGTCATCGTGTAAAATTTACTGCTTTCCAATGGTACGCCGGGGTGAATATTATTAGTGCTTCCGTCGTCAAACGAAGTAATGTAATAATAATAATCGAATCCTCTCGCTAATGAAGTATCGTTCCACGTGTTGTATTTCCCTTCCGTTTTCAGGGGATTATTTGTACCAGGACCGCATTGGTAAATTAAGTCGTAAGTAGTATCTGGAACGTTAATAGCGCGGTAAATTCTGTAGCCCATAAAATGAGGAGAACTCTCTGCATTCGTTGTCCATTTTAAATTTATTCTGTCGCCACCCGAGGTTACTACAAATTCATCCGGCGGGGGTGGAGGCAGAGGAATTTTGAAATTATTTTTGTAAGTATTCATCGCCCTTCTGAACGATTGAAATAAAGAATCTTTACCGGTCATTACCCACGCATCCTTGTATTCGTCTTTGTCATTTGTTTTGCTTCCGTCGGGCATAACAAACGGTCCTTTGCCTGCCAGCCAACGAGCGCCGATTGTGTAACAGCTGTCTCGGCAAAGTCCGGCAACACCTTCGGCAACAACAAGGTGAATGCTTTCACCCGGAGCCAATTGATATGGTCCGAAGCCTTGACCTTGAGAGAAACCTCCGGCTGTGTTACCGTATTGGTCTGCATAGCCGTTCCCAACTTGCGCTGCCATGCTGAGCGGCGGTCTTCCGGCGGTCATTGCCGCATATTCCTCGGTCATTTGCTGTTCGTTGAATTGGTCGTTGTTGTAATTGATTTTTCCGTCGGAATCAACTTCTTTAGTTGTAAAAGGCTGGTTAATATCGTCCGTACTGTCGTTAGGACTTGTATCGGCATGGAGGACAATCACACCGTCGAATTGTGCGGCGCCTAATCTACCGTCAGCAAAATAAGAAGCTGTTCCCACATTGGGTCCGCCAATGTTGTCAAAACCGGCCGAAGAATGCTTACCGAGCCATGAGAATTCCGCTCTGAACGGATTGCCGTTTTCGTCTTGCATTATGTAATCGTTCATTGTGCTTTGTCCCCAGGAGGTTCCTTGCGGGAGCCAATAATAGCCATACGGGCCGGCTTCACGTGTGGGAGCATAACGATATTGATAAAATATCATAAAGTCGTTAAGCGTTTGTTCGTTCTTTATACCGTTCTTGTCAATTATCCCGGTATTGGTAAATGTGTAATCATAAATAAAATAATTGTCGTTGTACTGCTGAGCAAAAGCGTAAATTTTACGCAACATTGTAACACCGATTGAAGTATTGACTTTATCGATTAGTAATCTGTCGCAGGGAAGGTTAGCATCAACGCTGTCAACAAAATCCATAAAATCAAGTTTACCCGCAGGCATACCGTCAACGTAAACCCTCGGGTGGTCAAATTTACCGACCAATTTAAATTCAACCGGCATAAATTCGCTTTCCTCGTTCAGCACACGCGGGCCGGAATGGACTACCTTGTAAGCAAAAGTTTTATCGGCACGCTTGTCGTAATAATTCTTAGCGCCCAGCCAAAGTCCTTTTGCCGCTTCGGTATCCTGATAGAGATATTGTGCCGGCCATCTAAGTCCGTCCTGCTGATCGGGAATTTGGTGTGTACGTCCCAACTCAATTTCGCAGCCGGCGCTTGAATACCAGCTGTGCAAAGAACCGACGGCAAGCCAGCGTACTTCGTCGCTGACGTAAATATTAGTAACTGTTACAATCAAAATGAACGTTAAGAAAATAGTCAAAATTCGGTTTCTTGATTTTCTCATTTTATTACCTTTAATTTTTCTTTCCCTTGCCTGTCTTACAGTCTGTAATTTATTGTAATTCCAAAGTAAATATCTCTCGGATTTAAGAAAGTGAAGAACGTCTGGTTCGGCATATCGATGTAAGCCTTATTTTTCATTACATCGTCCAAACGACTTTGCGGAACTTTCTGCCATTCACCGTTACGATATTGCATATATCTTTTTGTAGAAGCTTCGTAATAAATAGCTCTTTCATTAGGCGAAAGGTTAGCATCGGTTGTACTCTGAATCCATTCCATCGGAACGAACTCGACACCGTCGTCACGGTAATCGCCAGGTTGGTCATCGCCCGGAATATTATGGTAACCTAAATTAGCAACTTGTCCCTCGGGTAAATGAAGAGACTGCATATAATAATTGTAGTCGTGAATATCTCTGAAGGATAATCCGGAGAAATGTCTGAAATTAAAGAGATTATTAAAATCCATGTAAAACTTAATGTCGAAGTTTTTAAAGCTAAATATTTTGGAGACTTTCAAGTTAACGTTGTAATAAGGTTTCCAACGAACGTTGTACTGAATGCCGGGAACATTATTGGGGTTCCAAGTAAACCATTGTCCTGCAATCCAATTTGAAATGACGAGGAAGTGCCAATCACCAAAAATACGCCTATTTAAAAATTCAGGTCCGAAATCCCTCGGGGTGTGAATATCGACGTAAGATTTCACTCTGGGGCGCGGGCGGGGTTTGCTCTGAACAGGATTCCTTGCCAAATATTCTCTTTGCTTGGCAGGGTCTTCGTAGTAAATCAAAGAACCGAAATAACCCGAAGTTCCCACACGATATTCGTAATTAATATTACCCGTTACCCAACGTCCGTAAATCTTCGAGAGTCCGGCTTCAAATCCGAAAATATCTTCGTAACTATTGTTAGTCAATTTACGGTAATTTACCTTGCCGTCAAAACTAATGTAACGGATGTAAAGTTCTTGGTCTGAATTGTCTTTATAATAAGCCGAGAGGTGAATTAAATATTCTTTTAACAAAGCTTGATCGTAACCCAATTCGTAGGAAATTGTTTTTGCCAAAGGAATTGTCGGATCGCCGATTAACTGGAGTTTATTCCTTGCATCCCTTTGCACTCTGTAAAGATTTTGCGAAGTCCCTATTTGTCGGTAATGTCCGTAATTAAAATAGAGTTTGGAATTTTCCGTAATGGGGTGAGAAATTGCAATACGCGGACTAATTGTAAATTGTCCTTTTGCTTTTGCTCCTTCAAATTTACTGTTCTCACTTGGTTTGTAATTTTGTGAAAAGAACTCGCGGTCGTAAATCGGTACATCGTACCATTGTCCGTTAGGACTTGTATAATCACCTATAAAACCGAGAGTGGAAATCCAGCCTTCGAATTCAATTTTATCTTGGAAGTAAAAAGAACCTCTGTAGGGACTTCTTTTAATTTCCGTCCAATAATTTCCTTCCGGCAGGAAATAATTTTCCATTCCGAATTTCATATTAAATTTATCGAGTGTGAATTCAAATCCGGCTTTAATTTGGTTGTGATTGTCAATTTGATTGACATAATCGCCACGGAGAGAGTAGGTATTAACTCTACTGTAGTCTCTCGATGTGGAAACTGCGCCACCCATCGAAAGCCCTCCGTCGATTGAGTAAACGGGATTAGGCCAAAAACCAATCGGCGCTTCGTCGGCGAAATAATTGTCGAACACTCTGTATCTTTTCGTGGTATCTCTCAATGCCGGAGCGGCGGTGAAATATTTTTTACCTAACTCACGAATCTGAATTTCGTAAAAAGATTTCGAGTTCAGCACGTGGGTCAGTTTTGCCGAAATCATATGGTCGTAACGTGCCGTGGGACAGTAATAAAGGTCTGTATAAATTCGCCACGGTACCGTAAAGCTGGAAGAATTAACAATGCTGGCAACACCGCTTACGGAAGAAAAATATCCCGTACCTCCGGCTCTGGAAGAAGAAGTAGCGTAAGTTTCGCCGTAAAGCCCGATAATATTGAGCTTCATCCCTTTTGCCAAATCGGAAGTAAGTTTAATCATAAAACTTTGGTCGGTTAAAGCATCCCGCGAAAGTCTCATTAAATACATATTCTGCTCACGCTTAAACGATGCAAAAAATCTCAAATCGCCCAAATACTTGGAAATAAACGGTACCGGTCCGCCGAAACCGCCATCCATATAATAATCCGGTCTTTTAATATCACCTTGTTTTCGGTACTGCCATTTAAATAATCGCTGTGCAGCCTCGGGAGTGATATCGTTCGTAGGGTCATCATCCTGCAAAGTAGCTTCCGAAAATGCGTTCCAACCGTCGAATTTAGGATACTGCCTTTGTGTGTATTTATCCCATGCTTGCGTACCCGTCCAAGCAACCTTGGGATCAAGATAGGGTCTTAACCAATAGGAGTTTGGGTCGTACGGTGAAATCCCAAAATGTTTTGGTGCGGGAGGACTTAGTCTAAAATTAAGCGTTCCGCTGTACTTGTGCTTGTCCCCTTCCCGGGTTACTACGTTAACCACACCGGAACGTACATTGTTGTACTCGGCATTAAATCCGCCCGTTTGAACCGATACTTCCTGAACAGCACTCAGAGGGACGTTTGAAATAGGTGTATTCGAACGTTCGTCGCGCATTACGATTCCGTCAACCATAAACAAAGTTTCACTTGAAGAACCACCTCGTATGGAAAAGTTAGAACTAACGCCTGCTTGTAATCCGACAACTTCTCCCACGCTGGTAACGGGAAGTGCTTCAATCTCTTTTGCCGTAACGCTTGTTTGGCTTGCAGCTACGTCTTTTTTAACCACTTCTCTTTTTGCCAGCACGACAATTTCTTTCTTTAAGGTAAGGCTGGCGGATTTCAATTTGAAGTTAACGTTAGTCGTACGGTCTATTTCCACTGTGACTCCCTCGACTACCATACTCGAGTATCCGACTATGGAAGCCTTAACCTTGTACGTAGCCGGCGGAACATTCAATATTGTGAAGTAGCCGTTAATATCCGTAGCCGCACCCATTGTTGTACCGACTATTACTACGTTAACGAAAGGGAGGGGCTCGCCGGTTGTTGCATCCGTAACACGACCGGTTATTTTACCCGTTGTCCCGGCAAATAAATTAATTGTCGAGAAAAACAAAATAAGAATTGTTAAAAATCTGAACTTCATTATACGGACTCCCAAAAAAATTTATGAGCTCTTTGAATTAAACAAAAAATTATTAACACAACAAAACTTGTGAAAATTAAGAAAGGCTTTATTGAAGATAAAATAAATAGCATTAAAAGTAATAAAAATTATTCTCCGTAAATCCCATAATTATTTTTTTTGCTAACTAATAAATTAAGTTTGGAATTTTTAAAATGCAACAAAAAAAAGGTAAAGTTACAAAAAATATTGGCACATATTTAAAATCGGTGGCAACAAATAAAAAAATAAGAAAGAAGAAACAAGAAATTAGAAATGGTTAAACGCGAGACGTAAGAAGCAAGACGTAAGAAGTTTGCAGCCATTCGAGTACTCATTAATCGTAATTAGATTGTTCTTTGTTCTTGGTGCTTAGTTCTTGGTTGAATAAAATTCATGCATTCGTGGCTATTCCGGAGGCTTGTTATTTAAAAC
>WFQV01000508.1 GCA_015486905.1 Melioribacteraceae bacterium
GATGACACGGATTGTTGCGGGATTTTCACGGAGGGAATGGGACGCAGATTTGTCATGATTGATTATGATTTCCGCTGAATTTACAATTAAAAGTTAGAAATTTAAAATAAAAAATAATAATTTTCTGCTTGCTTTTCACTATTATCAGATAGCAATTCATCCTTCTCCCGACTTTTCATTTATAATTCAACATTCATAATTGTTATCTAATATCCAACCATCCAGCTTGTCACGCCGTAGCCCCAGAGTAGCGAGAACGAAGGCGGATAACCCATTCATCCACAATCCTTAGTGCGGCAAAGCCTGCAACCAATTTCACAATTTTAATTATTACGAAAAGTTTAAAATATTTTGACAAAAAAAACGAAGATTTGATTGAGGATACAATTCATCAAATGATTTAGCCCGTTTAAAATCTTCCCGACATTTTTAATTCCGCAACAGAAACTCTTTCCTTAAAAATAAATCCTGTACAACAACATCGGGAAAAAGCCCTGCTGGTAATCCGTTTTCATTTTTCGATTAATCGGGTCCCAAACCTGCTGGAAAACATTTTGATGATTTGTTACGTTTTGAATTTCAATTGCCCACTCTTGAAACGTAGAGCCCTTGTTCAAGCGGTAAGAGAGCTTCAAATCAATTCGGAAATAATCGGGATGCCTTTGGGAATTTGTTTGCGAAGAAATGTAAACCGCCTTGTTTTGATCTTCGGAGGCAACGGGGTCAACCGGGGTGTAAGGTCTCCCTCCGGCATAAACGCCGCGAAAGTCAAGATTTATTCTGCTGTTCTTTGAAAGAGGAATTTCATATCCACCCAAAAGATTAATCACGAAACGGTTATCAAAAGACGTGGGATGTTCAGTACCGTTAAAGCCCTTGTACAACGAACGGAAAAGCGAAGCAGTGGCAAGCAAATAATAATTATCGTTCAAAAATTTCTCGAATGTAAATTCCAGTCCATAATTCCTTCCCGTGCCAAGGTTTTCCAAACTGTCTATTTGATGAATGTAGAAATACGCGCCTTCGTTCAGAATGGAGTAATCCGGTTCTCCCCTTGAAACCGGGACTTTGCTCAGCGCTTGGTAGTAAGCCTCGGTTTTAAACCGCATGCTATTTCCGAAAAGGTATTGGTAACCAACAACAAACTGATTGCTGTGAGTGAAATCCAAATTTCTGTTGGTCTCGGCAATCCGCCCGTTTTTCAAATCCGTTCTAACAAAATAAATTATTTTAGGCTGTGTTTGGGAAAGAAGTCCGTAACCGAAGCTAAAAATATTCTGCCCGATCTGCCATTCAAAGCCGAGACGGGGCTCGAAAGACGAACTGCCGTTTAATCCGTAATACTGGTAATGCAAGCCGCCGTTAATGAAAAAATTGTCAGTGAAACGATGCTTCCATTGAAAATATCCTTGGTAAAGCAAGGAAGATCCTTTAGTGTCCGTCAACTTAAAATAGTCTTTTGTCTCGCTCCGGTAAACGCTATCGATGTAATTAACGTGAAAACGTTCCAAAATTATTCCCGTGTTAAAGTTATCTTGAGAGCTTAATTTTTGAGTGTAATCGAGTGAAAAGCCGATTGTGGTTTCCGTGTTGTCTGAGCGGTAAAATTGTGTCTTGTTCTTTTTATCCCCGCTTAAGGAATCAATAGCCGTGGTGGCTTCTGTTCCCGAAACGGAAAGTGTTGTTTTCAGCAACGAGTTTTTATTAAAATAGTAAGCGTTTGAAAGACCAACTACGCCCATATTCGAGCCAAAGTCGGTGTCGGTTCCCAACAAACCGTATGAAGCTTCGTCCTCCTTCTTTTTACTGTCCCACAGTTGAATAAAACTTAATCCGCCGATTCCAAACAAAGACCAAACCCCCGTGTTTTTAGTCGGGACGTAAACTTTGAAAGTCAAATCTTGATACTGCGGAACCGAGCTTCCGGCGAGAGTTTTCAAGCCCAAAGCATCGAATACCGCCAATGTTGAGTATCGGTAATTAATCAGGAAAGATGCATCTTCCCCTTTGACAAAAGGTCCTTCAGTTCCCAGTTCAAAGCCGTTAAATCCGATTTGCCCAACAAATTCGTATTTGTTGCTGTTTCCGTTTCTCATTTTCAAATCAAACACTCCGGAAAGAGCATTTCCGTATTGCGCGGGAAATGCTCCGGTTAGAAAGTCTGAGTTAGCGAGCAGATTATTATTAAGAATTGTTACTGGTCCGCCTGTGGTGCCGGTAGCACCGAAATGATTGGGATTCGGTATGTTTATTCCTTCCATTCGCCACAGCAATCCCATTGGCGAATTGCCGCGGATAATTATGTCGTTACGGGAATCTCCCACTCCCATCACCCCGGCGTAATTCTGCGCCATTCGGGAAGGGTCGCCGAGGCTGCCGGCATAACGCCTTGCTTCTTCCACACTGAACGTCCTTGCGCTTACCGCTGCAAATTCGTTCGAAGACCTTATCTTGTCGTCTTTAGCAGTAACAACCACATTTTCTAATTGAATAACTTTTTCATTCAGCTCCACGGATAAGTAAAGTTCTTTCCCTGCCGTTAACTCGAGGTTTGAGAAATATTTATCCTCGTAGCCGACATAACTTACTTTGATATTTACTCTTCCAATAGGGACTTTCTCCAATTTGAAATTACCGTTAACGTCGCTCGCCGCCCCGATTAGCGGATTGGTATTCGGGATTACTATCGTAGCTCCCGGCAAGGGGAACTTTGTTACTTTATCTACAACCTTTCCCCGAATGGTTTGAGTCAATTGCGCAAAATAAATTGACTGAAGAAAAACTAAAAGCAGAAGTATTTTCCAGCCGGATTGGATATTCATAAAATTTCTCATTTTTTGATTTTTATTATATGATTTTTGCCTTTGTTAATCAACGGTTGTAAAAATCTATCTCATCAAAATCATTTTCTTCACGTTTGTAAAATCTCCCGCAGTCAGTTTGTAAAAATAAACCCCCGAGCTTAATCTGCTTGCATCAAATTTAACTGAATAATTTCCCGGTGATTGTTTACGGTTTACCAAATTGGCAATCTCGTGTCCGAGAATGTCGTAAACAGTCAGATGTACGGACAGGTCGTGAGCTGTCCCTACAGTAGCAGGAACTGAATATTTAATTGTTGTATTAGGATTACTTGTCCCGCCACCGGCGGGAAACGGGTTCGGATAGTTTTGGAATAGCTCAAATTTTGACGGCGTAACGGTCTCCCTTTCCGCTATTTCCGTAGCGCCTTGATATTCATACGCACCGATATCTGTTTCCCCATTTCTATCAAAGCATCGCTGGTCTTCCGTCGGTACTGCTACCTCTCCGTTTGGAGATGTGTTGCCCGCATTAATAGCTACACTGCCGGATGTTAATTTAAGCGTCTGTGTTCCGTTGTTTGTGTTGTTGTCTTCCAATGTTGACGAAAGATTTAATGTTAAGTTTGTTCCGGTTAAATCGCCTGTTCCCGAAAAAGAATAACCGTTGCCTTCGTTGCTGTTAGAGCTTACAACTTCTACAATATTATAACCGTTGTCCGTAACATCCTTCGCTTGATATGTATAAAAATCATTATCGCTTCCGCAGGACTGATTGTTTGCAAGGATTGTATTTTTTATTGACAGCGTTCCTCCCCAAATATAAATTCCTCCGCCTTCGCCCGAACCGCTTGGCGTTGCGTTTCCGACTACGCTGCAGTTTGTAACAAAATACGAAGGAGCCGGAGATGAGTCACTATTTAAAAATATCCCGGCGCCGTTATTACTGCTATTGTTAAAAAAAGTGCAATTGGTTATTTCATCTTTAACGCCGTCATAGTCGGCATAACCCCCGCCGCAAGTACTGGCTGAATTGCCCGAAAATGTGGAATTGGAAACGCTAACCGTTCCTTCGTTATATATACCGCCGCCAAACAACTCCGCTTCGTTCTCAATAAACGAACAGTTTGTTACGGTAAGCGCGCCCGTTCCGTTGTAAACGCCGCCGCCGCTTTGGCTGGCAGGAGTTTTACCGTAACGGATAGTCATTCCGTTAAGTAAAATTGTTTGTCCGTTCGCAATAGTAAAGACGCGGTTTGTAGCCGTTGAGGAAGTTGAAGCGGCTTGTATTATTGTAGCTTTAGCGCCCGCTCCGGAAATAGTAAGATTTTTGAAGCTTCTGTTTATTGAAATTTTTTCCGTATAAGTTCCTCCGGCAACGTGAATAATATTTGCGGTTGAAGAGTCGGCGACATTATCAATTGCGTGTTGTAAAGTAGCCCAAGGAGAAGAAGAACTACCTGTGCCTGAAACGTCGCTTCCGCTTGTTGAGACATAGTATTCAGCTATTGTTTCATTTGTAAAAAGGTAGGCGCTTCCTGCAAAACCTTTCGTATTATTACCGGAAACGTCATCGGCATCTTCTTTTGCCCCGCTTATAATCCAACCGCCGTCAATGGCAACGCTAAAACCGAAATAATCGTTTCCCGTTCTATCCGAAGCTACAACTTTATTTTTCAATGTCCAATTTCCGGAACCGTCATTTTTATAAATGTAAACCGCGCCTGCAGAGCTTCTGCAGTTGCCTCCCGAAACGTCGGTGCATTCCCCACAAGCTCCGACTATTGCGAAATTGCTATCGATTGATACGCTTATACCAAAATAATCATATTCATCACCGTCATCTCCGGCGTTTATTCTACTCTTCTGCGTCCAATTTCCGGAATCATCTTTTTCAAAAATATATGCAGCTCCGGAATATAAATCACTTCCATAATTATTTAGATTTCCAGTTGCTCCAATAAGCACATAATTGCCGTATATTGCTACGCTATGTCCGAATTCCGCAAAGCGTTGACGAGTAGAAGCAACTATCTTTTGCTTTTGACTAAAATTATCATTTCCGTCGCTATTAAAAATATACGCGCATCCTGCGTTTCCCACGCTACTGTTGCCTTCTTCTTCAGCGCCGACAACAATAACGGACGAAATTTTATCAACAGAAACACTTGAACCAAAAGAACTACCGCTTGCATAGTCTGATGCATTAATTATTTGTATTTCACTCCATGCGTCATCAGTACCTTTTTTTAAAATGTAAGCTAATCCTGTGTAGGTATTGTATCTTACGGCTCCAACAACCGCGTATTCACCGCCCATCGCTACGCTGTAACCGTAATAATCACCGGGGCCTCTGTTCGAAGCGACTATTTTTTGCACTTGCGTCCAATTGTCATTACCGCCGTTTTTAAAAATATAAACGCTGCCCGCATCGTTTGAAGTATTATTACCTGACGCATCTTCGTCTTCCTGGTAAGCCCCTACGATTGCAAAGTTTCCACTTATCGCTACGCTGTAACCGAAATAGTCGTTCTCGCTTCTGTCCGAAGCTGTCAATTTTGCAACTTGCGTCCAATCTCCTGAGGCGTTCTTCTTATAAATATATGCGGAGCCGGTATAATTATCGTCGCCATAAGCCCCAACAATCGTGTAATCCCCATCGATTGCAACGCTTTGTCCGAAATAATCGAATTCCGCTCTGTCGGAAGCCACAATTTTATTTTTTTCCGTCCAATTATTTGCGGTTAAATTATTTACAAATAATATTAACATTGATGCGATGACGAGCATTCTTATTTTCATTTTTTACTCCTGTTATTTGTTATGGTTAAACCTACTTTACTAACAGCGTTTTAATCGTCTTTGTTAAACTATTGCTACATTCGTTTGAATAAGCTCTCAAGCTGACAATATAAATTCCGCTGCTGAGTTTGCTTGCATCAAATTTAACGGAATAATTTCCGGGTGATTGTTTTTTGTTTACAAGCGTTGCAACTTCGCGTCCAAGAACATCGTAAACTTTCAAACTTACTTTAGCATTGTCATTTCGACCGGAGGGAGAAATCCCCTGAGATTTCTCACCGCTCGCTCCGCTCGGGTTCGAAATGACAGACGGTATTGAATATTTTATTGTCGTTGTCGGATTAAACGGATTGGGGTAGTTTTGAAACAGTTCGAATTTTGACGGTGCGCTTGTTTGAATTTCTACTATTTCCGAATATTCAAAATTTCCGTCTATATCTATTTGTTTCAATCTGTATTGAATTTTTCCGCTCGGCGGATTTTCATCCGTAAAAGAATATTCCTTAGGTGAATTGCTGTTGCCGTGTCCTTCCACAAAGCCAATATTTTCCCACTCACTTTTTACTTTTTCCTTTTGCCTTTCAACTTGAAATCCGTAATTATTGACTTCAGTAGCTGTAGCCCAATTTAATTTGATTATTCTGTTATTTATTTTCGCCGTAAAAGAAGTAAGTTCAACAGCCAAAGGAGCGTTAGGATCGGAACAAAGATATGCTTTCCCGTTTTCGGGATAATTGTAAGCGCCGATTATAAAATCGTCATAATTGTCGCCGTTTACGTCGCCCGCGCCTGAAACCGAAAGCCCGAAATATTCATTTGTTCCTTCTCCGGTTACAGTAATATCCGCCGTATTGTTCATCGTGTTTCCGCCGTAATAAACATAAGCTCGTCCGGTATTGGAATTATACCCGTCCGCTCCTACAATAACGTCTCCGTAACCGTCGTGGTTAATATCGCACGCGTTGGAAACCGAGCGTCCGAAAAAATTATCCGAGGCTTCGCCGTCCATCGTTACATCCGCAGAGTTATCCATTGACGTTCCGGAACCGCCGTAAAATATATAAGCCCGTCCGGTGTTGGAGCTATATCCTGCCGCTCCTACGATAACGTCGTCATAACCGTCTTTATTTACATCACCCGCTGTTGAAACGGAGTAACCGAAATAGTCGTATTTGTTTTCTCCATACATTGTTACATCTGCGCCGGTATTCATTGGATTGCCGCCAAAATAAATATAAGAGACGCCATATGTATCAGAATAATAGTGCGCGCCGACAATTACA
Organism: Melioribacteraceae bacterium; assembly: GCA_015486905.1. Classification (GTDB taxonomy): domain Bacteria; phylum Bacteroidota; class Ignavibacteria; order Ignavibacteriales; family Melioribacteraceae; genus WFQV01. The sequence continues at coordinate 6,887 of WFQV01000508.1, forward strand.
TCATCATAATTATCGCCGTTTACGTCTCCCGCAGTGGAAACGGAAACGCCATAACAATCTCCCGATCCGTTATCTTCCAGAATAACATCCGCCGTATTATCCATAGTTGAGCCGGAATTACCAAAATAAATATACGCTCGTCCGTCGCACGAATTATATCCTGGAGCGCCGACAATTATATCTTCATAACCGTCGTGGTTTACGTCTCCGGCAGTTGATACCGAATTGCCGAAATAGTTATCCGTTGATTCGCCTGACATTACGACATCCGCGTTATTATCAATAGAACTTCCGCCGAAATAAACATACGCTCTTCCGGTGTACGAATTGTAATAGTTCGCTCCGATAATTACGTCGTCGTAACCGTCGCTATTTACATCGCCGGCGGTTGATACGGAAACGCCGAATCGTATATTTGTTGCATCTCCGGTTAGTGTTAAGTCCGGAGTATTGTCCATTGACGAACCTCCGAAATAAATATACGCTCGCCCGGTTTCATAATTGTAATTGTAAGCTCCGATAATTACATCGTCATAGTTGTCGTTGTTTACATCGCCGGCAGTGGAAACAGAGTAGCCGAAATAATTATCCGTTTTTTTGCCTGTTAACGTTACATCGAACGAATTATCCATTGAAGCCGCTCCTTGCAGCACATAAGCGCGTCCGAGCCAAGAATGATAATGCTGCGCCCCGACAATAACATCGTAGTAGCCGTCGTTGTCAACGTCTCCCGCGGTTGAAACTGAATAACCGAAGTTACTGTATGTAGTTTCGCCCGTGATTGTAACATCTGCCGAAGGAGTGGAAGACATTGAAGCGCTTCCAAAGTAGATATACGCCCGTCCTGTACTTGAGCTATAAACCCAAGCTCCCACAATAACGTCGTCGTAAGTATCTTTATTTACGTCCCCCGCGTAAGCAACCGATTGACCGAATTTATCGCCCTCGTTTTCGCCGGTCATTATAACGTCGGCCGGAGGAGGGGAAGACATTAAAGCCTTTCCCAAAAAAACATACGCCCGTCCTCTATTGGAATCGTAATAATTTGCTCCGACAATAACATCGTCATAACCATCTTTATTTACATCTCCCGCGTTGGAAACGGAAATACCGAAATTGTCTCCTGAAGTCTCGCCGTCCAATCTAACGTAATTAGTTCCCCCCATTGAATTTCCGCCGTAATAAATGAAACATTTGTCAGAACCCGGTTCTCCGATAATTACGTCGGAAGAATCATCTCCGTTAACATCTCCCGCATAGGAAACGGATCTGCCAAAATAATCTCCTGTGCCGTCAATAGTAACGTCGGCTACGTTATCCATACTTGTGCCTGTGCTACCGTAATAAATTAAAGCGCGTCCCTTGTATGAGTTATAAGAAGGCTCTCCGATTATCACATCGTCATAACCGTCATTGTTCACGTCTCCTGCATTCGAAACGGAACGGCCAAGACCTTCGCCGGAAGTGTCTCCGATCATTGAAACATCCGCCGTATTATCCATACTGTTTCCGCCGAAAAATATATATGCCCTTCCGATAGACGTATTGCTATAAGTCCTCGGAGCGCCTATAATAACGTCGTCAAAACCGTCGCCGTTCACGTCTCCCGCGGTTGAAACCGAATAACCGAATTCGTCATGTTCATTTTCTCCGGTAAAAGTAACGTCTGCGGTTGTGTCCATTGAACTTCCGCCGTAATAAATATAAGCTTCTCCGGTGTGGTTTTTGTAGCCCATCGCGCCGATTATTACATCGTCATATCCATCGTTATTTACGTCTCCGGCGGTTGATACCGAGTAACCGAAATCATTGCTTCCGGTATAATTTTCTTCGATAAAACTCTGAACTAATTGAGCTTGACCGAATACATCCACGCTTAAGAAAAATAAAGCGATAAATAATATTTGCAAAACGGCGTTTCTTCTTTTCATTTCTGCTCCTATATCTAATTTTTGTCAATCCGACTTTTGGAATATTTAGTTAGTTCTATGTAAAATTTATTAAGCGAATTATTTTCCGGTTCTTTTTTAATTGACCATTCCGCAATGGAAAAACCCTCCTTATCAATTAGCGACTGAGATTCAATTACCACAGCGTCGGGAACTATTAAGTTGTCTCTTCCGTATGAAATACTTCTATCCTGTTTAATCGTAATTTTTTTTAATGCGCAGCTAATAATTTTCCCCTCGATGTTTTTAATCTTTAAATCGCGATTCTTTTGAATAGCTATTACCGTTTTATTACCGGTTTCAAATTGTCCCGTTTCAGGATTGAATGTTTTCATAATTCCGGATGATTCGGTTTTCCCGCCATTTTCCGAAGACGCAATTATAAGCGGCGGTTCAAAAACTGAAAAACCTTTTGAAGAATCGTCGGGTGAATAACCTATTAAAAACACATTTTTGCCGGAAGTGCGATAATATTCCGTAATATTGGAATTTGCCGTAGATGCTACTTCCTGATTGGCGTGGCGTAATAAATATTCATCTGCTTTTGGAGAAACGGAAGAATAAACGATATTAAATTTTTCGGTAATTAGATTATCAGCCGGAGAGATAAGGGAGAAAAAATCGCCGCTTTTTTGTAGGATTTTGGATGAATCGCTTAACGCCAACTTAAATTTTACGCCCTGCAACGTTGTTCCGTTAGGGACCCATATTTTTTCATTATCGGAACAAGCATATAACCAAAACAATAATATTGGGATAACAATTTTTTTGCTCAACCTGATTGTCATATAATATCACTCTAATAAACTCAAAATAATTACCTGAACTTTGTATAAACATTTCTTTTACTCAAAAAAAATCCTCATAAAAGCAATGAAATTTTTATAAATCTTCCTATTACATTTTAAAATGTGTTTCACTGCAAATCAAACGGTTGTTGTTTGGAATTCGGAATTACGTACAACACGGACAAACAATCTTTCGTTTTTAGCTTAAAATCGAACTTTTAAACATGATTTTTATTACCAACATATCTTCCGGCAGACACTATATTTACAATCTTTAGTAATTGAATTATTAAGAACTAATTTTTAATCAAAAATATTGTGACGAAAGGGATTTTACTAGTGATGAAATGGATTATTGGTGTCATCGGGGAGCCTCGTGGGGCATTTGCCGAACCTCTACTTTTGAGAACAGCTTATTAAAAGCTAATATTATTATCAAAACAAAGATGGATGGAATGATGAGAGAAAGGCGGGCTGTATCTATACGACTTTGGCAAATAGTTCTTTTGCAATTTTTCTTGAAACAGGAATTTGAAAATCAACTCCTTCAATTTCAAGATATAGCGACCGGGCATTGCCGAAGGAATTAGTTACTTTTTTGAGATTGACAAAATACGATTTATGGCATCTTACAATATCGGCATTTCCTTCCACACTATTTTCAATCTGCTTCATCGTGACGCGGATTGTTTCCTCTTTTATTTCATTGTTTTCGACGTAACACAAAGTAACATAATTGCCCAGAGATTTAATACATAAAATTTTTTCGGGCGCGATATTTTTCCCTCCGATCTTTAACAACTCAATTTCCTCTTTGATATTTTTACCATTGGGAATATTTGATGCATTTGAGAATGTTTCATTTATTTTTGTTGAAAGTCCGATGTTTTTTAACCGCAGCCTCCTTTCTAAAAAGAGAAAAATAAAAATTATGGGGAAAAACCCAACGGCGAGTGTATCAGCTAAAAACGGTGTAAATGGGCTATAATTAGGATAAATCAACCAGATTGTAAAAAGCCAATTAAAAAAAGCTAAAGAAATAATAAAAAAAAGAGCATTAATTAAATGTTTCGCAAGCGTCCATTTTTGTGGATCATAAAATCGGCTAAAAGAATTCATCAAACCGAAAGTAAAAAGAATCTCGACTAAAAAAGAAACCACTCCGTAGCCTAAAAAATAGAGATTCTTAAATTCTCCCAATTCCCTTAGTCCAAACGGTTGAAAAACGAATAAGAAAGCAAAGACAAAGACCCCAATCGTTAATGAAAGGATAAATTTTTCCTTGTTTCCCTCAATCAAGGGGAACGGACGATTTAATAAATTGATTAAGCCTATTTGCATTGTGAAAATTACATAATAAAAATATTAGGAAATGTCGAATATACAAATAATATTATTTTTAATAGTAATTTTTATCGAATATCCTCACATGATTCTGGCATTAATTCGTTCTTAGTGGGGAATAACAAAGATTGTCCGTCTTTTGCAGAGGAATCCTTTGGATAGCCAGATTCTGCATTTATTTACTGTTAGAACAATGGGGCTGAAGCCCGAAATTTTTTAATTATTCTCTTTCCGTCGGCTGAAACCGACGGCAATGCTGGTTTGAACATACGGCAAGGTAGTCTGAAACCGATGGCAATACTGGCTGAAACTGACAGGAATACAAGTTGAAACAGAGTAATGCTGTACTTTCAATATTCTAATTATCTTAGTTAAATTATCGTTTGCTTCAGATAAACATTACCGTTAACTTCAGTTGACGGGTTAGAAATAAAAAAAATATTTTTCGGCTTTAGCCACATTTCACTTTTATCCTTGGAAAGGATTAAGGATTAATATTATCCTTAATCAAATCTTCGTTTTTTTTGTCAAAATATTTTAAACTTTTCGTAATGATTGAAATTGTGAGATTGGTTGCCGGCTTTGCCGCGATAAGGATGGTTGGATTTTTGAATTTGTAATTATCAGTAGTCATAGATTGCGGACTCAACAATTTTCAACCTTACTCATAACACGTCCATTTATCCAATCATCCCCCCATCCACAATCCTATCATCGCGAGCAATCCCAACTTGTGGTGCTAGGCAGGAAGCTAATCACCGCCGAGATGGGGCATCACTACTCCTACCGTCTCAGTTCACGATGAATGATTTTCCTACTTCAACAAAATCATTTTCTTTGTCTGAATAAAATTCCCAGACCGCAAAGTGTAGAAATAAACTCCGCTCGCAAAATGACTAAAGTCCAAAACCGCTTCGTAAGCTCCGGCTTGCATTACTTTATTTACCGGAAGCATTACTCTCTGTCCTAAAATATTAAATACTTCCAATCTTACGTGAGATGCATTTTTTAAAGCGTATTTAATCGTTGTAGTCGGATTAAACGGATTCGGATAATTTTGAAACAATTCAAATTTCCCGGGAATTGTAATTCCGTTATCTTCAACTCCGGTAACAAAATCGGTATAAAAATTTAGAATAATACTGCTCACTCCCCAGCCTCCGGCATTGTAGCCTCGAACTCTCCACCAATATTCCGTTTGCGGTGTTAGTCCCGTGATTGTTACAGTTGTGTCGGTTAATACGGTATCGGCAAAGATTGTGTTTGCTGTTGAATCGAGCAAGACTTGTACTTCATAATACGTAGCGCCAATCGGCGAGGCGATATTCCAGAACAAATCTACTTTGTCGGCTCTGATTGTATCTGCCGTAGCGATTGTAGTAATAGTGTCCGGCGCAGCTTGTGTTGAAAATGTATATTCGTTATTTGTAGGAACGCCGTTAGTTAATCCGCCGAAAACCAGTTGAGTTTCGTTGAAAGATTGCATTGAACTAATTCCGCCGTTTTTTAATGCAGAACCCGGAGGCAATGCGGATATTTTTGCCGTAGAACCGTTTACAATCGGCTGTGGCATATTTCCCCTTTGAGTTAATTCTCCGC
>WFQV01000509.1 GCA_015486905.1 Melioribacteraceae bacterium
ACAAAAGCGTCAACAAACTCTTCGAGGGGAACGCCATGTTGTAAACCTAAAGAGATAGCGATAGCAAATGAATTTAAAAGGCTGCGGAATGCCGCTCCTTCTTTGTGCATATCGATGAATATTTCACCGAGTTGCCCGTTTTCATATTCTCCTGTACGGATGTAAACCGTTTGACCGCCAATTTTTGCTTTTTGAGTGTAACCGGTCCTTCTATCCGGTAAACGTCTTCTGTGAGCAATGTAACGGTGAATAATTCTTTCCGCAACTTTTACGATATCATTATCTTCTTTATTTTCAACTAGCTCTTCAACTTCCTCTTCGGTCATTGAATTCAACGGTTGGGAAAGTTTGGAGCCGTCCCTGTAAAGTGCATTTGCTTTTAATCCTAATTCCCAAGAGAGTTTGTAAGCTCTTTTAATATCGTCTATAGTAGCCGTGTTAGGAAAGTTAATTGTTTTTGAAATTGCGCCGGAAATAAACGGTTGGGCTGCTCCAAGCATTCTGATGTGTCCCTCAGGTTGAATAAACCGCGTACCGATTTTCCCGCATTTGTTAGCACAATCAAAAACAGGGTAATGCTCTTGTTTAAGGAAGGGGGCGCCTTCGACGGTCATTGTACCGCAGATGTAGTTGTTTGCTTTTGTGATTTCATCATTTGTAAAACCTAATTCTTTTAATAGATTAAAATTAGGATTGTTAAGCTGTGCTTCGGTAAATCCTAAATTTTCTTTTAAGAAATCGTAGCCGATTGAAAAGCGGTTGAATGCAAAGTTAATATCAAATACGGAAGGCAGCATTGCTTCGATTTTGTCAAGAACGCTTTGTGTAAAGCCTTTTTCTTTTAAACTTTCACGGTTAATGAAAGGACAACCATCCAACGTAGCGGCACCCTTTGCGTATTTAACTATTTCGTTGATTTGGTCGTTATTGTATCCTAATTTTTTTAATGCCGGCGGAATAGATTGATTGATTATTTTGAAGTAGCCGCCGCCTGCTAATTTTTTGTATTTAACCAAAGCAAAGTCGGGTTCTATCCCTGTAGTGTCGCAATCCATTACCAAACCTATTGTACCGGTAGGAGCAAGTACGGTAACCATTGCATTGCGGTAGCCCCATTTTGTTCCGAGATTTACCGCCAAATCCGAATCTTCGCGTGCTGCCTTTAATAAATCCGAAGGGCAATATTGCGGGTCAATCCCCACCGGAGGCATGCTTAAACCTTCGTATTCTTCTTTCGGCACGTTGTAAGCTGCACGACGATGATTCCTTAATACTTGCAGCATCGGTTCTTTGTTAAGTTCGTATTTTGCAAATGGTCCTAGTTCCTTTGCCATTTCAGCCGAAGTTGCGTAAGCCCTCATGTGCATTATTGCCGTAACCGCACCAGTAATAGCCAATGCTTCTTTACTGTCGTAAGGAATTCCCTGACGCATTAACAGAGAACCGATGTTTGCGTAACCCAAACCGAGAGTTCTGAATTCGTAACTGTTAAGGGCAACTTCTTTACTCGGATACTGAGCCATTAAAACGCTAATTTCAAGAACAATGGTAAACAAGCGGGTAACGTGTCTGAATTCTTTAACGTTAAATTTTGCTTTTTCATCGTCGTAATATTTCACTAAATTAAGAGAAGCCAAATTGCAAGCGGTGTCATCCAAGAACATGTATTCACTGCAGGGATTGGAGGCGTTGATTTGCCCGCTGTTTTTACATGTAAACCAATCATTTATTGTATCGTGGAATTGTAATCCCGGGTCTGCGCTTGACCATGCAGCGTATCCTATTTGGTCCCACAATTCTCTTGCTTTCATTGTTTTGAACGGTTTCGGAGCTCGACCTTCTTTTTCGGCTTTCTTCTTTTCCACACGCCAATAAAGATTCCAGTCACCATCGTCAATTACCGCCCGCATAAAATCGTTTGTTACACGTACGGAATTATTTGAGTTTTGTCCCGACACGGTAGCGTATGCTTCCGAATTCCAATCGGTGTCGTACTCGGGGAAATCAATTGAAGTAAAACCTTGTGATGCAAGTTGAATTACTCTTTCAATGTAATTTTCAGGAACGTGAGCCTTACGCGCTGCAATAACAGCTTCTTTTAATTTTTTGTTTTTCCTCTTGTCGAATCTATCGTTTTCAGGATGTTCTTCGTAACATGCTTGCATTATTCTATTTAAGTGGTAATTGCATGCTTTCGAGCCGGCAACCAAAGCGGCGACCTTTTGCTCTTCAACAACTTTCCAGTTAATATATTCTTCTATGTCGGGGTGGTCAATGTCGAGTGTAACCATCTTTGCTGCACGTCTGGTCGTTCCGCCGGATTTAATTGCGCCGGCTGCTTTGTCACCTATTTTTAAGAATGACATCAGCCCGGAAGATTTTCCACCGCCGCTTAAGGGTTCATCCATACCTCGGATGTTGGAATAATTAGTCCCCGAACCGGAACCGTATTTGAAAAGTCTTGCTTCTCTGACCCAAAGGTCCATTATCCCGCCATCGTTTACCAAATCATCTTCAACGGATTGGATGAAGCAAGCATGTGGTTGCGGGTGTGTGTAAGCATCTTCCGATTTAGTGAGCACACCGGTTTGAAAATCTACGTAATAATGTCCTTGTGCCGGTCCGTTAATTCCGTAAGCCCAATGAAGTCCGGTATTAAACCATTGCGGCGAATTCGGCGCCGCCATTTGATTTGCTAAGATGAAAACAAGTTCATCGTGAAATGCACGCGCATCTTCTTCAGTTGTGAAGTAATTTGCTTTCCAACCCCAGTACGTCCATGTACCGGCTAAACGGCGGAATACTTGCCGTGAATCGTGTTCGGCGCCATACCGTTCTTTTTCCGGTAGCTCTTTTAATTTTGTTCCGTCCGGGATTGACCTTTGAAGCCAAACGGGAATGCCCTTCTCTTTTACTTTTTTAACAAACTTAGGTACCCCAGCTCTCCGGAAATACTTTTGCGCAATGATATCTGTTGCCACTTGGGACCAACTTTTGGGAACGGTAACATCTTCCATTCTGAAAACTATTGTTCCGTTCGGATTTTTAATCTCCGAGACCCTTTGAACGAATTCAATATCGCTTAACGGGTCTCTTCCTTCTTTTGTAAAGAGACGAGAAATTTTCATTACAAAACCCCTTTGCTTTAATTTATTTTTTAATTATTATTAAACTCCTTCCCTGTAAAAAACGGGAAAGCAAATTAGGGAAAAAAAATATTTAAAACAATAAATTAATATTGTCA
>WFQV01000510.1 GCA_015486905.1 Melioribacteraceae bacterium
CAAAATTAATAAAGTCCGTAATATTTCATCACTCCCAATCCGATGCTCAAAGTAAGAACGGAAATCAATGTTGTGATTACAATAATGTTACCGGCAAGTTTAATGTTTCCTTTCATTGCCTGCGACATCGGGAAGGATGCTATTGCCGTCGGGCAACCGAAAAGGACCAAAAGAATAACAATGTCTATTTCTCTGAAACCGTAAAGTACCGCCACAATTGTAAAAACAATCGGGTAGAAAAATATTTTAAGGCTTGCCGCAGCGAAAGAATTTTGTGAAGCGTTTTTAAGACTTTCCAAATTAACCGTAGCACCAATGTCAATTAGCGCCAAAGGAAGAGCAATTACACCAAGGTAATAGAATAATTTTTCAAAAACGTTTGGCATTACGACTACTTTGTAGCTAAACGGCATTGACACAATAACGCTGAGAATCAAAGGGTTTAAGATTATTCCGAGAAGGAATTTTTTGAAGTCGAAATTCATTTTTTTCTTGAACGGTAACATAAGAGAAACAACGCCCAAGAAATTGTAGAGCGGCATTACGAAAGCAAGGACGATTGACGCTTTGCTCACGGCGGCATCGCCTAAGACGTCTTTCAGAACCGCCAAGCCGACGATTGCAAAATTGCTTCTGAAAGATCCTTGTGCGAACACACCTTTGTCTTCAGGCGCATTTGTAAGTTTGCCGGCAATTAGCCAGCCGAACAAAAATTCTAACAAAGTAATTATTAAGGCAAAATAAATTAAGGGGAAATCGAACGCCACCGAAAAGTCCGTTTGAGAAAGTTTGAGAAAAATAAGAGCGGGAAGTGAAACGTTAAAAACGAACTTTGATGAGGTGCGTACGAATTCGTCGTTAATCATTTTAATGTAGCGAAGAAAGAATCCCAAAATAACAAGAAAGAAAATCGGTGCGATTATTTCAACGTTAATTAAAATTTGCCTCAGCAATTTAGGAACTCCTTAAAATTAAAAGTTATTCTCTGTTTTTCCTTCTTTTCCCGAAGTCGATTGTGTCGTTGTTGATTAGCGGTTTAGCCCAGATGCCCACACTGAGAATGTAACCCAATGTAACGAAGAGAAACAGCATTCCGTAACGTAGCCCGAACAAATCACCGAGCGCGCCTATTATTACAGGCACAACAGCTCCGCCCACTATTGCCGTTACCAATATTCCCGAGAAAGAGCCGTGATGTTCTGCAAAAGAATTCAGAGCAAGCGAGAAGACGATTGACCACATAACGGAAAGGAAAAAGCCGACGATTGGAAAAGCGTAGTGCGAGACCTCTGCCGTTCCGAACAGGGCGAACAAAAGGCTGACCATTGCGGCGGAAGTAAAGCCAATCAGCACTTTGCGGCTGTCGAAAAGTTTGAGAAAAACCAATCCCAAAACGCAGCCTGCCGTTAACAAGCCCCAAAAGAGCGAAACCGTTTCCGCGCCGGTTGTTTGCGGGTCGAAGCCGTGATATTTGTGAAGGAATTCCGAAATCCAGTTTGCCGTTCCTTGTTCCGTTCCCACGTAAGCAAAGATGCCGACGAAATAAAGCCAAACGGTTTTGTTCTTAAAGAGCCGTTTGTAAATTTCCCACGTGCCAGCGCGCTCGTCGGCTTTTAATTCCACTTTGGGAAATTTTGAGAGGGCAATCACCGCAACCATTAAAAGAGCAATTACGGCGAAAATCCAATAGAGGGCAATCCAGTTTAAATTTCTCGGGACAAGGGTTTCCAGAGTGGAAAGCAAAATGTTGTTCCCCGCAGACGACTTGCCTAAGTTGTTTACAAGATAGGAATAAACAAACGGGCTGATGAAGGAAGCGGAGCCGAAAATTAATTGTGCCAGCACCGAATTAAACGCAAACGAAGATTCTCCTCCCGCGGTTCTTAGCAACGGATTGATTGCCACTTGCAGCATTGCCATTCCCATTCCTATTAAAAACAAAGAAGGGAGGGCAACTTCGTAGCGGGGCATAAGCGCAAACAAAAGCGCTCCTAAAAACGCAAGCAGGAACGACGCAACCATTGTGGTCTTTTCACCGTATTTTTCAACCAGCATTCCGGCAGGGATTGACATTACACCGTAGGCAACAAAGAAAGAGAATGGCAGAAACGCTGCGAGAGTAAGGCTAAGATTAAAACTGTTGATTATGTCAGGGATTATCGGACCGAGGATGTTGGTGAGGAACGAAATCACAAAGAACACAAGGAAGATGAGTCCTACAATAAAATAATTTCTTTTCATTCGACATTGTCCGTTTGTTCGAGATTTTGTAATGCAAAGGCGTAAGCGCCCAGCATTATTGCTTTGCTTGTACCGAGCTTGGAAACCCCGACGCAGATTCTCGGCTCGGGATTGTAAATAATTTCTTTCCCGGAATCCGGAAGTTTAACTTTTGAAGAAATGTTTTGGAGAAACTTTTTCCTCTCCGCTTCCTCCTCGAAATTAAAAACTTCTTGAATTAATCTTCTTTCTTTTCTTCCGTCGGGCAAAACGAAGCTACCGTTCATTTGATTTACAAGTGCTTTCAAAAAAAGCGGGTGGGCGTTTGCAATTCCTCCGCCTATTACGACAGGAGCGTCAATTAACGTAACGGCATTGGCGATTGCGTCTCCCGCCGCCCTGCCGAAATTCTCGTAAGCCTCAAGCGCCGCGGTTTTGTTCCCGAGGCGAACGCCTGTACCAACCTCAAAAATTTCTTTCGGTGAAGGAGCTTCTTCAAAAGGGATTTCCGCGGCTTCGGAATAAAATCTTTTTATTCCGCGAATGCTGATTTCTTCTTCGATGTTTGCCCGGTTAAGATTGAAACCGCGCAGAAGGAAAATCTCCGCTCCGCAGGAATTATCTCCCAAGTGCAATTCCCCGTTACTCACTATCCCCGCGCCAAATCCCGTACCGAAGGTCAATGCAATTAGATTTTTGTAACGTTTCGGATTTCCCGATTTTCCGAGCAGTTTGTTTACGTACGGCAGGAAGCCGGCAATAGCTTCACCGTAAGCGAACAGGTCGCCGTCGTTATTCATGAACACGGGAATTTCGAATTTTTCTTTCAGCATTGGTCCGAGCGGGACGCCGCCTTCGGAAAAAGCAGGCAGGTTACCTAACTTTCCTACTACGCCGTGCGTGTAATCCGCCGGACCGGGAAATGCAAAACTAATTGCCGAAGCGGGTTCGGAGAGAAGGGAAAGCGTTGTTTCAAACCCTTTGAAAATGGTGTTAAGGCATTTCTCCAAATTGTTTGCGTTGGAAGGGAGGGAAATTTCTTCCG